>JAGHUW010000092.1 GCA_018064625.1 Candidatus Cryptobacteroides equifaecalis
GGGCGTGGAGAGCATCACATCCCACAAGCACGGAGACATGTACAGCATGATGAGACCTTTCGACAAGGACGAGTACAACTACATGCTCAGATCGATAGAGGATATCTACGACCGCTTCACGCTGATGGTGGCAGAAGGCCGCGGAATGACCCAGGAGGCTGTTGACGCAATAGGCCAGGGCCGTGTATGGACTGGTGCCGACGCTCTCGGAATCGGCCTTGTGGACGAGATCGGAACCCTTGAGGATGCAGTGAACTGCGTTGCAGGGCTTGCTGGAGACAGCGAGCTTGCCAACTGGAACGTCACCGCATACCCTAAGCCTCTTGACGACATGACCAGGATCCTTCTCATGCTCGGAAACAAGAAGGACATCGACGAGGATGCAGTTAAAGCCGGCCTCAAGAAGCTCGGAAACGCACAGATAGTGGCACGCATGCCTTACGAAATCAAGATAAAGTAGACGTATTATGAAAAAGTTGATGCTTCTGGCAGCCGCAGCGGCTATCCTTTCCTTACAGACACTCCAGGCCAAGGTCACCTTCCCTTCAGTGATCAGCGACAACATGGTGCTTCAGCAGAACACCAATGCCGCTCTTTGGGGAACGGCAGAGCCAGGAAAGAAGGTCACCATAACAACAGGCTGGTCCAAGGACAAGACCGTGGTCACAGCCGATTCCCAGACCGGCAAATGGCTGGCCCGTGTGGCTACACCTTCAGCCGGAGGGCCTTATGAGATCACCGTCTCAGACGGAGAGAAGGCAGTTCTGAAGAACGTCCTCATAGGCGAGGTATGGTTCTGTTCAGGCCAGTCCAACATGGAGATGCCTATGAAAGGATACGGTACCCAGCCCGCAAAGGGAGCCATCGACTACATCCTCAAGGCAAAGGCTAGCACCCCTATTCGCATGTGCACCATCGAAAGGGTATCATCCATCAAGCCCGAGGCCCAGACCAAGGGCAGCTGGCTTGAGAACACCCCTGAGAATGTGGCTTCCACCAGCGCAACAGCCTATTACTTCGCTGAATATCTCCAGAGAATCATCGAGGTTCCTGTAGGCATCATCGTAAGCTGCTGGGGCGGAAGCTCGATAGAGGCATGGATGAACAGGGAGACACTTGAGAGCGAATTCCCTCAGATGGACCTGAGTCATCTTGACGGGAAGAGGGAGGTTCTCGAGAAGAGGAAGAACCAGGACCCTGCCCTGCTTTACAACGGCATGGTGGACGCCCTCGTACCTTTCACCTTCAAGGGAATGATATGGTATCAGGGTGAGGCCAACCGTGCCACATGGAAGAACTACCAGGCCCTCCAGACCAGCTATGTGAAGATGATGAGAAGGATCTTCGAAGTTCCCGAGGCCCCATTCTACTGCACACAGATAGCTCCATATCACTATCACAACGCTGAAG
Organism: Candidatus Cryptobacteroides equifaecalis; assembly: GCA_018064625.1. Taxonomy (GTDB): domain Bacteria; phylum Bacteroidota; class Bacteroidia; order Bacteroidales; family UBA932; genus Cryptobacteroides; species Cryptobacteroides equifaecalis. The sequence continues at coordinate 1,411 of JAGHUW010000092.1, forward strand.
ACTTCCACACAGGCTATCTCAACGAGGCTCAGCAGAAGAGCGTGGAGGAGCTTCCGTTCGCCGGGATGGCAGTCACCTGTGACATAGGCGAATACGGCAGCATTCACCCTTGCCGCAAGCAGCAGGTGGGAGAGAGGCTCGCATACCTCGCCCTCAGCCATGACTACGGCCACAGCGAGATAGTTGCAGATGCCCCTACCTACAAGTCAGTGGAGTTCAAGGACGGAAAGGCCTACGTTACCTTCAATGTGGACAAGCTCGGCCTCTCCCCTATGGGTCAGGACCTTCCTGGATTCCAGGTGGCAGGAGAAGACAGGGTGTTCAAGGACGCCACAGGAAGGATGTACAAGAACAACATCCTGGTAATCAGCTGTCCAGAGGTAAGCAATCCCGTATCAGTGCGCTACTGCTTCCGCAACAGGACCCAGGGAACATTCTACAACAACTTCGGCATCCCTGTGGCACCTTTCCGCACGGATGATTGGGAGATTTACATAGAGAAATCCGGTTATTGAATAACCCTTGCCGCCGAAAGGCGCGGGAATTATGAGCACAATATTCCTTGAAAGTGACCATCATTGCGGAGAAAAAGCACAAAAAATGGTCAAAAATCACTTCAAACACACACTTTAGTATTTAATTTATTGGTGTTTTGGAGATTATTGTTATTTTTGTGTAACAAGCATTCATTGAATATGGAAAATAATGTTCAGATTCCCGAGAACGGAAGCATCCTACGCTCCGGACTGGTTTTCAAAAAAGCCGTACTTGAAGCTTCTCATGATGTAGTCATCAGCGGTGTTTTCGACGGCAAAATTATTTCAAGTGCAAAGGTGACCCTTGACACCACATCAAAGTTCACCGGAAACATCAAGTGCAAAGACTTCGAATGCCTCGGAAATTTCTCCGGCACCCTCGAGGTGACAGACTTCGCTGTTTTCCATAATAGCTGCGTGCTTAACGGCAAGGTTAGCGTTGGCCACTTCTCTGTTGAAGACGGAGCTGTCCTCAACACAGACATCAAGGTCAACCGCAAGATCAACACTCCTGCCGCTGCACCTGTAAAGAAATAGTTTCTCCTCCCCAGATACTCAGGAACCGTCGTAATCCCTCACCGGAGATCACGACGGATGCTGTGTTGTCGCACGGATGGAAACTCACTCTCTCCGCATCCAAGACATCCTGATCCAGGTAAAGACGCACCCTGTGGCCGTTCTCGAAGAGTTCGGAAGCCTTGGCATCCTTAAGATCTATATCGTTGATCAGTCCGAAAGGAGATACTGACCCAGGCCTGAGACCAAGGCATCTGTCCATTCTCTCGGCAGAGGCGAAGCTGAGTTTGCCCTGATGCAGCATATGTTCAAGCCCATGAATGTCCAGCTGCTTGTGGCACTCGAAGCTTACGAGATAATGCCTGTTCCCCTTGTGGTTCCTCATGAAGATATTCTTGCAGTGAACTGCATCTATATCCTTCCAATACGCCAGAGCTTCCTCAATGGTATATAGAGGTGGGTGGAAGTATATGTCGTAGCTTATGCCATTGGTCTCCAGAAAGTCACGCACCTTCCTCATAGGGCACTTCGCCCCGCGCGAGAGTTCGAAGAGGGCTGCCGGAAGATGGCAGTATCCATCCGGATTCTTATCAAGGTAGTCCTGATGGTATTCCTCGGCCGGATACCAGTTCTTCAGCGGGAGAAGCTCCACGGCAAGCTCGCCGTCGTACTTGCGCCTCTCTCCGTCGAAGATATATTCGGCCACGGCCCTGTCGGCCTCATCCTTGTAATATACGCCGGTGCGGTATCTGGTTCCGCTGTCCTCGCCTTGCCTGTTCAGGCTGAGCGGGTCTATGGCCTTGAAGAACATCTCTATCAGGAAGGCCAGACTCAGTTCCTGCGGGTCATAGCAAACCTGGACGGTCTCGGCATATCCCGTGGTATCCGTGTAGACTTCCTTGTATGTTGGGTTCTCAGTGTTGCCGTTCGCAAAGCCTGTCTGCGTGGAGACCACGCCATGAATTCTTTTCAGGAAGTGCTCGGTTCCCCAGAAGCAACCTCCGGCAAGATATATTTCCTTTATCATGATTCCTTGTATTTCCTTATTGTTTCCTTCGCCTTCTCAACGTCATGGACGCGGAGTATGTCTGCGCCATGCTGCAGGCCCTCGAGATGATAGTCCTCCGTACGGCCTTCCGTGAAGCGTTTGTCTGCAATGCCTATGAGTATCGGTCTGCCGAAGATTTTGAAGCGTTCCAGATTTCTCAGCAGGGTCAGGTTCTGCTCCCTGTCCTTGGCAAAGCCGAAGCCCGGATCGAGTATCCAATCCTTTATTCCCGCCTTTTCCGCCTTTTCGGCGAAAGCGGTAAAATAGGCGATCAAGTCCTCCACTATGTCCGTATAGGTATTGAGCCCGTCCATTGTGCGCGGATTGCCCCTCTTGTGCATGGCTATGTATGGAAGCCCCAGGCGGCCAACTGTCTCCAGCATCTGAGGGTCATCCTCTCCGGCAGAAATGTCGTTCACAATGAAATTTCCTATGACAGAGTAGGTTCTGCGTACTATCTCCGCACGGGTGGTGTCCACGGAAATCTCCCGGCTCCCAGTCTGTGAAAGCCGCGTGAGCACAGGTTCCAAACGCGCCCATTCCTCTTCCATGGTCACGTCCGCCGCCCCCGGTCTGGTACTCACAGCCCCAATATCTATGATGTCCGCCCCGCTGTCCAATATCTTATAATTGTGCCTGCTCGGCTCGAAAAAAGAGTCCGGAGTCAGGTTCAGTATGCCCATTATCTTAACCATACTGCAAGTTAGCAACATTGTGAGAAAAATACAACTCTTTGACTTGAGTGAATAAATACCTATTTTTGTCTTGATATCTAGCACTATCATCATTTATGGACAGACTCAAGAAA
>JAGHUW010000187.1 GCA_018064625.1 Candidatus Cryptobacteroides equifaecalis
GTCCGTTGACCTTGGATGGCTCGCGGTCCATGACCTCTTTCCTGATTTCCCATGCAGGCCATCTGATGGACTTGTTGTTGGAGAAGACGCTGAGGCCGATAGCCTCGCCCTGCTTGACGAGTTCCCTGCCCACGCGCTTGTCAACGATGGAGCAGATGTCTCCGTCCGCGTTGAGGCTTACCTTATATACAGAGTTCTCGATCCAGTTGCTGCCCACCTTGATCTTGCCGGCGGCATCGGCAGCTGTCTGAGGACGGAGCTCGAATACCGATACGCTCAGCGAAGGAAGCTTTGCGCAGAAGGCGATGCAAGCCTTGTCTCCGTCACGGGAAAGAAGCTGTGAAGCCACCTTTCTGCCGTTCTGGTCATAGACTGCAACGGACTTGTACTTTGCAGGAAGGTTTATCTCTGCTGTGACATAGTCGCTGCTTTCAGCTGAAACCGGGTTGTAAACGAGCAGAGGGGTGCCGCTGAGCTTGGTTCCAAGCACCTTTCCTATGGCCTGAAGCTGGGCGTCGATGATGTTCTCAAGCTGGTTTACAGAGAGGTAATAGTCATTGTAGGTGAACTTGTAAGCCTCAGGGATGGATGTTCCGGTGATGTCGTCGTGGAACTGATGCACGAGGGTGCGCTTCCAAATCTGGTCGAAGGTCCATGATGGGTATTCCATTACTCCCAGACGCTCCGCAAGCACTCCAAGAGCCTCTGCGCTTGAAAGCAGCCACTCTATACGGCGGTTGAGTTTCTTGAGCTCGGTGTGAGAGGTGTAGCATCCTGTGGCGTGAACGTCCATCAGGAGCTCTCCCTTGAAGACAGGAAGCCTCGGGTCCATATAAAAGTCCTTGTACATCTGGTCTGTGGCTGCGAACCTCACGTTATATGCGAGAGGGTTCTGGCGGGCCTGGTCAATGGTCTCCACGGCTATAGGGAGAGGGGAGCCTCCCTGGTCTCCGTGCTTGCGTGAGGACCTGGTGCCGAAGTACCTGTAAACCGCGGGGATGCAGGCCTGGCCTATCCTTTTCTCAAGGTCTTCGATTGCGCGTATGTCCTCGTCCGGGTTCCAGCCGTAGCCGCCGCCGTCCATTGCAGCCATGATGCGGGATCCGTCTATTCCCTCCCAGATACCGAACGGGAATGGAATCTTGTCTCCGTTCTCATAGAAAGGCTTCTCTCTCCACTTGAGCTTCTGTGTGCCGAAGCCTATGAGGCCGCAGTGGCTTGCCACTGTAGGCATGGTGTAGTTGAAGCCGAAGCAGTCCGGGAGCATGACGTCCGTGGACTTGACTCCGAACTCATCCTTGTAGAACTGCTGTCCGTAGAGGTAGTTGCGTATGCTGGACTCTATAGAAGGGATGTTAGGGTCGTTGGCATCCCAACCTGAACCTGAGACATGCCATCTGCCTGCCTGTACGTAGGCTTTGAGCTGCTCGTAGAGTTCAGGCATGTACTCTTTTGCCATGTCGTACTTCACCGCTCCCTCGAGGTTGAAGATATACTCCGGATAGGTCTCGATGAGCTTGAAGTTCTGCAGGAGTGTGTTTGGGAGGAATTCATTGATGGAACGCTGAATGTCCCAGTTCCATTGTGTGTCCCAGTGAGCGTTGGATACCATATATACGGTAGGCTTTTCCTGGGCATGCATCATGCATGTGCCGGCGAACAGTATCGCCAGAGTTGTCAGTGTCTTTTTCATTTGTTTATGTATGGGTTCCAGATTATTTTGTCATTTTCCTGATACATCACCTTCTCGAAGCTGTACTGCTCTGCCTCTGCAGGGGTGAGCTGACGGCTCCAGGCCACGCGTCCGGTTGCTATGTCGTCCACTGCGATGGCGCTGCTGCCAGGAGCGGGAACGGCTCCCGGACCGTAGTTCTGATATTCGGCGTAGTAGCAGTTCTCCTTGGTGTTGGGCTTGCCCTCCTTCTCCCAGTCATGCCAGCCGGCAGGGAGTATGTGGGAGCCGAGCTCGCATTTGATGAATACGGTCTTTGCGTAGGCTCCCCAAGGTCTGCCGAGGTAGCACTTGTCCACGCCTTCGGCCGCCGTGAGCTTGCAGTTTACGAACACGTAGCCGTACTTCTGTCCCTGGAGGGTGGAGGCCGCGGTCACGTAGCTGTTCTTCTTCGAATGCAGGGTGCAGTTCTCGAAGTAGCAGATTGACGGGCCGAAGATGAAGTCCGTGGTGCCCTCGATGTAGCAGTCAAGGTAGTAGTTGCGCTTGATGCCCCCGTCTTTGCCGTAGCGGCCGTAGGTGTAGAGGGTGTCCTGGTTGCCTATGAGGCGGCAGCGGTGCAGGAAGATGAAGTCTCCGTCCGTGAACAGGGCCACGGCCTGGGCTATGTCCTTACCCTCTCCGGCCGAGTTCTCCACGGTCAGGTCCTCGAGTGTCACGTAGCTTGAATGTATGTACATTGTGGCACTGCCGGATGTGCCCATGGGGCGGTCGGTGCCCGGCCAGAGCTTCTTTGCATACTTGTCGTAAGTGATGATGGTCCTGTCTGCCCCGTCCCCGTAGATCCTGAGGCGGAACTTGTTGTGCGGGATTGTGACCATCTCCTTGTAGATTCCGGCCTTCACGTGTATGGTCGTGATGTGGCCGTGGTCGTAGTCCGGGCAGGCATTGATTGCCTCCTGTATAGTCGCGAAATCACCGCTGCCATCCTTGGCTACGGTGATTTCTGCATGTTCCGTTACTGTAACCCCTTCTACCTTGAGGTTTTCCACGCTCTCGGCGCTTACCGGATCGCCCTTAGGTATATCGAGTCTCACATCCTGTATGGTAATGTCCTTGCAGTCGCTCAGGACTATTCCCTTCTTTGCCTTGATGTCGCAGTCCCTGATCTCTATGCCCTTGACCGGCTTCTCCGGGAGTCCGTTGAAGAACATGGCCCTGGCGGCTCCGTTGCAGATGATCCTGCTTATGTGGATGTCCCTGAACTCGGGGGTGGTCTCATCCACAGGCTTGCTCACCTTGCCGGAGGTTCCCTTGGCTTCGAGCGCGGACTTGCCTTCATAATAGAGGTTGAATATCACTGCGTCTCCTATGATGTCCTTCATGGAGATCTGGTCGGCCCAGATACCCTCGACCACGCCGCCTCTGCCGCGGGCGCTCTTGAAGCGCAGGCCTATGTCCGTTCCCATGAAGTTGCAGTTGCTGACCTTGATGTTGCGTACGCCTCCGCTCATCTCGCTGCCCACAACGAAGCCGCCGTGGCCGTGATAGACTGAGCATCCGTCGATTATGAGGTTCTCGCAAGGGATGCCGTGGCGGCGTCCGTCCTCGTTCTTTCCGCTCTTGATGCAGATGGCGTCGTCTCCCACATCGAAACTGCTTCCCGTGAGCACCACGTTCCTGCAGGCCTCGATGTCTATGCCGTCACCGTTCTGGGAGTAGTGCGGCGCACGTACGGTGATATCCTTGATTATGATGTTCCGGCTGAAGAGAGGGTGCAGGTTCCAGCTCGGTGAGTTCTGGAAGGTCACGCCCTCGAGAAGGATGCCGTCGCAATCGTCGAAAAGAAGCAGGGCAGGGCGCAGGAAGCGGCGGTACCTTACCTCGTCCAGAGGCTCGCTGCATACGTTCTGGTCTGTTGTCTTGCGGGTGAAGGCATCCATGAACGCCTCGTCCGGATACCAGATCTTGCCGTCTGCGCTGAGTACTCCGTTCGGGTACTTTGCAAGATGCGCCTTCCACTGCGACGCGGTGACCTTGTCTTTCTTGAGCAGACGCCAGCCGTCGCCGTTACCCTCTATGATGCCCTCTCCGGTGATGCTGATGTTCTTGCAGCCCTTGGCGAAGAGAGGGGAGATGCAGCGCCTGGTGTCAAGTCCCTCGAAGTTGGTGTCTATGACATCGTAGAGCATAGGGTCATCGCTGAAGAGGATGATCGCTCCCTTGCCCACGTGCAGGTCTATGTTGTCCTTGAAGACGATAGGGCCGGTGAGCCATATTCCTTCAGGAACGCACACATGCCCGCCGCCCTTCTGCGAGAGGAAGTCGATGGCCTTTGCGAAGGCCTCGGTGTTGAGGGTCCTTCCGTCCGGCACGCCTCCGAAGTCGGCCACGCTGACCTTGCGCGACGGGATGATTGGGCGCTGCACCTTCTCCATTTCAAAAGGCAGACCCTGATACAGAGCGTCGAATTCGTAGATCTTTGCGTTCAGGCCCAGCGATGCCAGCAGGGCGAGCCCGAGCGTTGCTATTCTTCTCATAAGCTTGATTTATTGTTTGTTGACCATGTCGAACCAGTCTTGAGCGGTCTTCACATCGCCCTTGCTCCAGCATGAGCCGAAGTCGTAGCTGAAGGTCTCACCGTTCCTGATGAACTTACCGCAGACACCATGGCTGTCACCAAAAACTATGCCGTTCATGGTGGCACCTGGAACTACTACGGCAACGCCTATCATGCCGTCTTCAGGCTCTACGCTCTGGTCTGAAGCCTTCTCCCAGAGGGCGTAGCGGTCGGCCTCCAGAATCTCCTCCTGTATGGTCTCCTGGGTAATGTGACGGTTCACTCCGGCTACAACCAGAAGCGAATCTGCTCCCTCGAAGCTGTAGAAGTCCTCGCAATGGAAGAAATAGGTATCCGGAACCACTGTGATGGTCTTCTGAAGGGAGATTTTGAGCCCGTCAGCCTCCCATTCAGGGTAGTAGAGGGAGAAGACGACCTTCTCCGGGTTGTTCTCCACTATCTCGTAGGCGCGGTAGTTGGTGGCAGGGAAGAGGAACTTGCCCTCGAGCATAGGGACGGAAGCTCCGCCTCCCAGGCTCACTGCAACCTTGTAGCAGTCCTTTCCGTTGCCATGGTCTATATGATAGGAAAGTCCGTTCTCAAGTTCGTCTAT
>JAGHUW010000044.1 GCA_018064625.1 Candidatus Cryptobacteroides equifaecalis
GTTGCCTGTGACTTGAATCCGTTGGAGATGAGGGCCACGCCGCAGCATTTCTCCTTGTCCAGAAGGTGCACGCCGTAGCCGCAGGCATTCATGAGCCTCACGAAATCTATACCCAGCTGTGGATAGTTGTAGTTCACGTAGCAGCCATGGAAGTAGCTTACGAAGCGCTTGTAGCTTATCTGCTCCTCCAGAGCCTCGTGCTTGAACCAGCTTGTGAACTTCTGGTTGCTGTATTTCGGGAATGTGCGCTGCTTGTCCACTCCAAGCACGCTGTGAAGCACGTTCTTTGTCACCCCGAGTCCCATGACCCCGTTCACGACAGGGGCGAAAGGTGTGGCGAGCGAGCCCACGAGGTCTGTATTGGCAAGGGTGAAGTCTCTTACAGGGTTATGCTGGCTGGCATATTTGAGACGGGCGATCTGAATGATGTCTCCCACTTCCACACCGGAAGGGCAAGCAACTTCACAACGTTTGCAGTTCAGACAGAACTTCAGAGTCTTGTCAAAGAAAGCGGGATCTTTGAGACGGTAGCGCTCGCCGTCAGGACCTGCCTGCTTTGGGCCCGGATAGTGCGGGTTGGCCTGCATCATCGGGCAGACAGTGGTACAAATATTACATTTGAGGCACTGCTCGAAATTATTTGCGCTTAAATTAAGTTCCTGCATACTTTCAAAGCTGATTCTACTATTTCCACCTTGCCGGCGAGGATCTCGCCTGCCGCATAGAGGTTGCTGACCACGCTGCCGCCAACGCTTACGCGACCGTCGGCATCCGTGATGACGCCGAAGGACATGAACGGCTGTTCGTCGCTGAACTCAGGACGTACCCACTGGGTGCGGTCATGCTCATACTGCACGTCGCAGCCGAAGACGGGCTCGAAGACCCTGTCCATCGTGGATACGAGTCCCTTGCTGAAGAACTTGCCCGTGCAGAGGATGAAATTGTCCGCATACATGAGCGTGTTGCCCAGATTGTGGGTCTTTACATATTCGAGTCGTCCGTTCTCTATGCTTCCGCCTGTTACGGTATCTCCTGCGAGTATGGTTCCACCGGCGGCCACATATTCGGCGCGCGGGGTCTCATGCAGGCTCAGGCCGGCAGAGATGACCACGGTGCGCTTGCCGCTCTTCTGCAGCTGCAGACCTGCGGTGATTCCTGCAAGTCCGCCTCCTATTATTACAACGTCGTATCTCATTTCTTATACATCTTCTGCATGTACTCAGCCTCGCGCATGGAATCGCCCCAGCATACGGGAGCCATTCCCTTCCAGCGCTCGGCCAGATACTGTTTCACGAATTCTTCCGCAAGCTCAGGCTTGCCCAGCTCCTCGGCCAGGGCGACTGCCACCTTGCGCATGCAGAAACCTCCCTGACATGTGCCCATGCCCACGCGTGTGCGTCGGCGCAGGTCCATCATGTTGGTGACTCCCAGGTACTTGACTGCGTAGGCAATCTCCGCGCGGGTCACATGCTCGCATTCGCAGAGCACCTCGCTCTTCTGGGAGAAGTCCATCTTGGATACGAGGGTTCCCTGGCGTCCCTCAGCTGCCTTGAAGGCCAGCTGGTCGCTGTGGGCGTGATTCTTTTCCGGCTCGCTACCTGCCAGAGGCTCCACGGCGGTGCGGCATTTTGCGTCGGAGCCGAGCTTCTTGCAGACAAGGTCTGTGGCCATCTCGGCCATGAGGCGGTAGCTCGTGAGCTTTCCTCCGGTGATGGAGATGAAGCCAGGCACGCCGTCCCTGGTCTCGTGGTCCAGGAGGACGATTCCGCGGCTCGTGCTTCGGCCGGTAGGGTCGTCGTCAGAGGCAACCAGCGGACGCACTCCGGCGTAGGCGCGAAGTATGCGGGTGGTTGCGAGGGCAGGGGCGAGCTTGGCACCTTCCTCAAGCAGAAGAGCGACCTCCTGCGGCGTCACGCGCATGTTGTCACACTCCTCGAAAGGCACTTTGTCTGAAGTTGTGCCGATGACGCAGACCACGTCTCCCGGCACCAGGATATCCGCATTCGCAGGCTTGCGGCAGCGGTTGATTACCATGTTGTTGACGCGATGGCCGAAGATGAGAAGGGATCCCTTCGCCGGCAGCATGCGTATCTGCGCGCCTGCCATGGCGGCTATCTTCTGACCCCAGATTCCGGCGGCGTTCACGACGATGGACGCGCGTATCTCTGATTTTTCCCCGGTACGGGTGTCCTGCAGCCTGACGCCCACGACTCTGCCGCCCTCGAGGATGAGCTCGGTCACCTCCTTGTAGGTGATGATCTTCGCCCCGTGCATGGTGGCGTCGAGGGCGTTGGCGCTGGCAAGGCGGAACGGATCCACGGAAGCGTCCGGCACGCGTACAGCGCCGATTATCGCAGGGTTGACCGAAGGCTCCAGTCTGAGGGCCTCTTTGGGATCAATGGCTTTTGCGTCAATGCCTGCGGCCTGGCATTTCTCGATGAAAGCGGCCTGATAGGCGAGGTCGTCCTCGGGCAGGGTTATGAAGAGACCGTCACTCTCCTCCACGCAATTCGATGCGATGCGGCGTATGATGCGGTTCTCGCGTATGCATTCCTCGGCACTCTCGGCGTCGTTGACTGCGTAGCGGGCGCCGCTGTGCAGAAGGCCGTGATTGCGGCCCGTGGCACCGTTGGTTAGGTCGAAGCGCTCCACGAGAACGGTCTTGAGGCCGCGCATGGCGCAGTCTCTGGCAGTACCCACACCCGTGATGCCTCCGCCTATGATTATGACGTCAAATTCTTTATTTTGCATATTCCTTGTCTCCAAGAAGTTCTCTGAGTTTCAGAGGTTCGTTTGTTGTGATGGCATCCACACCGAGTTCGATGAATGCCTTCATGTCCTTGGTCTTGTTTACTGTCCATACGTTCACGCTCATGCCAAGGCTGTGGGCTTCCTTGACCCATTCAGGATGAGCATAAAGTACGGTATATTTATAATCGATACCATTGATTCCCACCTTTGCGAGTGCGGAAGGGGCGATGTCGCCCTCCAGATATTGATTAACGAATTCGGGGCAAAGTTGCGCAATGCGCAGGCAAATATAGTAGCTGAAGGAGATGAATGCGATCTTCTTCGGGTCATAGAGCCTGTGGGCCTTGAGTGCCTTTATTGTCTTCTGAACAAGCTCTTCCTCGATCTCCTGTGTAGGCTGCTGCTTGAGTTCCACAACGAGTGTGGTCTTCGGGTATTTTGCCGTCCGGGCAAGATATTCATCGAATGAAGGCCTCTTCTCTCCATTTGCGAGAAGGTGGGCGCTCAGTTCGCTGAATGTGTTTTCTGATATCTTGAGACCATCTATCTGGTCGTCGTGATTCACGATTATCTCGCCGTCCTTTGTTAGATGGATGTCGCATTCGCTGCCCCAGAATCCATTTACCTGAGCCTGGGTGAGCGATGCTATGCTGTTCTGGCTGTTCACGGCTTCCTCGCATTTCCAGAATCCGCGGTGTGCTGCGATGGCTATCTTTCCTCCCTGGTTGATTACAGGGAATTCAACTGAGACTGTTGAAGTGCCGGTTTTCTTTGTAACGGAACATCCGCTGAGGATGGCTGCTCCTGCAAGCAGTGGCAAAAGCGAAATGATAAAGGTGAATCGTTTCATTTCTTTTTCAGTTTAACTGTTCTATCAAAGATAGAAGATTTTCAGGAAGTTTGAAAATTATTAATAGAAGCCGGCCGTCATGGCCGGCTTCCATTTATTCTGTTGTCATTACCTGGTAATCTTGATGTTGTCCAGATACCAGCGGTTCTGATCTCGGTCCGGGTTGCTGACCTTGGAGTTGGAATTGGTAGGACGTATCGTGAGTCTTGTGGTAGCGTCGGCTCCCTTGAGCGTCACGGTAACATGCTGCCATTCGATATTGCTCTTGCCCAGCTCTTCGCTCTGAGCGGACTTGAGCTCTGCACTTACAGAGGTCTTTGTGGCCTCGAAGGTTCCTGCACCGGCAGCCTCCACCTGAAGTGTCATGATATCAGGATTGAAAGCTCCGGTCACCTGCCAGCACCAGTCGAACTCGATCTTGACATCTGTGGTCTCGGTAAGGGCGGTGAGAGCCGGAAGCACGATACCTGCGTTGTAAGATGTCTTGCCGAACTTGAGGTAGTTCTTCTGGAGGTAGACAACCTTCTCGTTCTTGGTGGAGATAGGAACCCATGCGGTACCGTTCTTGGCGGAATTGACAAAGTCGTATCCCTTGTCTGCAAGGGCGGTCTGGAGAGGTGCGAGAGCTGCTGTGCTGTAGATGTTAGGTGCACTTGCGGAAGGGTTGTTGTCCTTTACGGAGTCACCTGCACCTGCGGCTGTGGAAGCCTCGTCCATCCACTCGAAATCATCGCTGAACACGACTGCAGAGGCAGCCTTTCTCACCTTGATGTTGTCGATATGGTAGCGGTGAGCGCCGCTGACCTTCCAGTTGTAGGTGCCGTCTGCATTGAGACAGTCCTTGTAGACTATGTTGAGCTTGGTATCCTTGTCTGCACCGGAGATCTTCACTGCAGAATTGGTCCATCCCATTTCCGCATAGGTGTTCTCTACATAGGTCTGGGCTGTTGTGAGTGCATCGCTGACCTTGGTTCCGTTCTCGAACTGGCCCTCGCCCACGAGTACCACAACGAGTTCCACTGGGTCGATCTTGGCTGTGCCCTGTACATGGCGGCACCAGTCGAATGACAGAGTTGCGTCTACCTTGCCCTCTACGCTCTTGAATGGAGCGAACTGGAGTGATGTATGGACGCTGGTCTTGCCGAACTTGAGGTAGGTGTCCTGAGGATAGAGCACCTGTCCGCCAGGGTTGAGGTCTGTGTAGCCCGCTGCCGCGAGAGCTGCAGGGAACGCGGTCTTGAACGGCTCTGTGGTGTAAGCGTTAGGAGCGTTTGCAGATGAAGCCTTTGCGTATTCCTCCTTGGTGTAACCTGTTACGGAATTGCCCACAGGCTTGGTAGGGTTGGCTTTGTTGTACTCCTGGATCATGTCTGTGAGCCAGCTGAAATCGTCGCTGAAGATCAGACTAGGGTCATCAGGCTCGGCTGCAGCCTGGCAGATGGTAAGCACGCTCTCCACGCCTTTGCTCTCGATGGCGAATACGACGCGTGCCTCACGTGCGTTGACCTTGTCAGGGTTTGCCGCTACAGAGAGGGTTACAGACTCTTTGTTGACTGTGGTCTTGGTTTCAGGGGCAATGCTTACCCATGGCTCGCTGCAGGTGATGGTGTATTCCTCAGTAGATTGGACACCCACTGTAATGTCACGTGCCTTGCCGCTGATGTCTATCCTGTTCTGAGAGAGCGATACGAATGGATCGAGATCCTGTCCTGCTGCGCTCTGGATGACGCGGAGAACCATCTCGCTGTCTGCCGAGATGATGGTGATCTTGCCCTCGCGGAGCTTTGAAAGCTCTGAAGCCTCACACTTCACGGTTACTTCGGTAGGCTCGTTCTTGAGACCCTTGCCGTTCTCGATGGTAATCCACTTGTCCGGGGTGTTGACAACGAATTCGTGGTCAGAAGTGATTGTGATCACTTTCTCTCCACCCTCGCCTTCGAATGCGAGAACATCCTCGTCAACTTCGATGTTTGCATATACAGGATCAACGTCAGGTCCAGGAACCTTGACAACGATGTTGTCCAGGTAGAAACGCTGCTGGGTGATGCCTGCATAATCCTCGAGGCTGATAGGACGGATATGGATGAGAGACTCAGGGGTGATCTGGATCTTGGTTTTGGCAGGATGCCATGCGATCTGACCCTTCTGCCAATCCTCATATGAGAACTGACCTGCAGTAACCACGGTGTTTCCTGTTGTTACCATAACAACAAGGATTACCTTGTCGATGTTGCCGGATCCGGTCATCTGAGGTGACCAGTCGAAGTTGAGGTCGAGCTCTCCGTAGTAATCTATGGATGGAAGCTGGAGACCTGTGTTGACGCTGGTTTTGCAGAACTTCCAGTAATTTGCCTGAGGGTACATTACCTTTCCTTCAGGAGCGATATCCACATAGCCTCTCTTGATCATCTCGGCACCGAGGTCGGCGAGGGAGGCTGTGGTATAGAGATTAGGGGCCGATGCGCTGGCGTTATTCTCGCCGACAGAGTCTCCGATGTCTGTTCCGGCAGCCTTTGCTGCAGCCACAAACGGATCCATCCACTCGAAGTCGTCTGAGAAGAGTACTGTATTAGGGTCGAGAGGTACAGGGACGATAGACTCGTCTATGCCGCCGTCCTCAAGAATCTTTGCAGGGATGAATGAAGGATTTGCGCCGAGCTTGCCGAAGTAGTATCCGGCAACGGTCACAAAGTGATAGTTCACGTCAGCCATCTTCACAGGAGCGTCTGCCTCCACAACCATCATGCGCTTCTCTGCGCCCTTGACGCGGATGGCGGCACCTGCGAGGATATCTTCATTGGCCAGACCTATGATGGATCCCTTTACCGAAACGAGTTCGAGGTATGAACCCTCATAGCTGTCGATGCCTGCGGTGATGTTCTTTGCGGAGCTGTAGTCAGCCTTGCCGTGGGAAAGGACCTCGACTGTCTCGTAGTCGAGAGCGATGATGTTTGGATCTCCCTCTGCGCCAGCCAGGACTTCACCGGTAAGGGAAACGTTGTCTCCCGATACCACACCCTCAGGCATGCCTGAGATGAAGATGACGCCTGTGGCATCGCCGACCACCATACCTGCAAGGCTTGTGGCCATTACCTGCACGCTGGAGAACTTGGCTACGGCCTCCTTTGCGAGTGCGTTTGCCTCTGCAACGGTAACAGGGGTGAGCCCTTTGTATTTGTCACCCTTCTGGTTGATGGTGACGCTTCCGTTCTGTCCCGGATCGGAAGATCCGCTCTTGAGATAGATCTTTGCCTTTCTAGGAAGGTCTACCACCTTGCCGTCAAGGTTGTCTGCGACGGTTACGGTAACATCCATGTTGCCATAACCTGTCATAGGGTTGATGTCGATCCATTCGCTGTCGTTCTCGATTGTCCAGATTCCGTCTGCATAGACAGGGAGGACCTGAGGCTCGGCGCCTACGGCTGCGAACTCCATCGATGCATACTCTGCCGCAACGGCATGGGCCGGCTCCTTGATGTCTGCTTTCTTGCAGGAGGCCAGACCGAGTGCCATGCATAAGCTCAGGGCTGCAAACTTGATATAATTAATTGTTCTCATGTTCTTGTAAATTAGAATGAAAGACCATCGTTCCAACCAGGGTTCTGGGTGAGGTTGTTATTCAGGTTGCGCTCATCTGTAGGGATAGGGTAGAGGTAGTCGCGGTTCTCGTTGAATGAGTGAGCGATACCCTTCTGGTTGTCAACGTATCCCTTGTTTCCGTCACTGAGGATCACACCTGTCTTTTCTCCGATTTTGAGCACCTGGATATCCTTGTCTGCAGGCTTTTCGTCACCTTCGTAGAGGTAGATGTCTGCCTTTCCGTCTCCAGTGAGGTCATATTTGCCAGGGCCAGGGAAGTATGGACCATACATTGCCTGGTCGATGCACTTGCCCTCTTTCCAACGCATGAGGTCATCCCAGCGGCGTCCTTCCTGAGCAAGCTCCACAGCTCTCTCGCGGCGTATTTCGAGAATTACGCCAAGATTTGGGTTGGCCTTGAGAACAGGGCTCGAATAGCCGTATTCTGCGCTGATAAGGTATGGGTCAGGTGATGCATTTGCTGCCGCCATGTCCATGTGAGGCATCTTCACGCGGTCGCGGAGCTTGTTTACACTGCGGTTGAGGTCCTCCTGAGTGAGGGTTCCAAGCTCTGCCAGAGCCTCTGCATAGATGAGGTAGACCTCGCCGAGGCGGAAGATTGGAAGATCGTTGTAAGACATGGTCACACGGTCAACATCAGGGAGAGTGCAGTCCATGACGAACTTTGCAATCTGGAATCCTGTGACAGAGCATGCGAAGTCTGGTGCAAGCACGTTGTCCGGAGCACCGATGCGGGTGTAGCCTGGGGTGCGTGTGCAGTATGAGAGACGAGGGTCGCGGTCTGCGCACTCATCGATGAAACTCATTGTCTCCCAGCCTTCCTTGTCTGTGAAGCGTGTACCGTCGGCCATGAGGAAACTGTCCACAAACTTCTTGGTGAGGCCTGGACAGCCCTGGGTAGGCATGATGGCGAAGGCTGAGGTGTTGTTCCTGCGCTGGAGGGACTGCTCGAACTTCATGGCGAGAATCATCTCGTCCGGGTCTGCGTTGGGCTCTGCGAAGAGCTGTACATAGTTATTCTTGAGATTGTAGCCACCATTCTTCATAATATCGTCAGCAGCCTCTGCTGCGAGGGAAAGAAGGGCTTCGGAAGTCTCGTACTCTGTGCTCCAAGGCTTTCCGCTGGCCGTATTGGCTGCATGGTACTTGCGGTAGGTTCCTTCGTAGAGACATACCTGTGCCTTGAATGCGAGCGCTGCGTATTTGTTGACGCGGTAGAGCGATTTTGCCTCAGGAAGGCCTTCGATTGCTGCGTTGAGGTCTTCGAGAATCTTGTGAATCACGAACTCGCGTGGGTCGCGCGGGTTGTAGAGCTCTTTGTCGGAGCTGCCGTAAGCCTTGTCGATCCATGGAACGTCGCCGAATCTTTTGACCTTCTCGAAGAAGAAATATGCGCGGAAGAATCTTGCGAGCGCGTCGTACTGATTCTTGATTGCAGCATCCTCGCACTGGTTCAGAGCGAGCAGGTTGTTGATGCGGCGGAGCATGTTGAAGTTCCAGCCGCCGCCTGTTGCAGGCACGGTGCGCACATTGCCACCGCGGAGCACGTCTGAAAGGTTGAGGTTGATGTAGTGGTCGCTCTGAAGCTCATAGAAGTTTGAGAAGTCGTCGAACTGGGCATAGAATGCGTTCGAGAACAACTGAAGGTCTGTCTCGGTCTTGAAGTACGAGTCAGGGTTGAGCTGAGATTCAGGCGAGGTGTTGAGAATGTCTGTCTTGATGTCACATGCAGTGAATCCAAGGATCAGTGAAGCGAATATTGCGAAATATTTTTTCATATCTATGTCCTCCCTTTTTTAGAATGTAATATCGATGCCGAACATGTATGACTTCTGCCATGGATAGTACATCTGGTTGCGTGCACTTGAGTTGTCTGAGTTTCTCTTGAAGCAAGCCTCTGGGTCGAGGTACTTTGTAACCTTGGTGAGAGGAGACCAGTAGCAGAGATTCTCTCCTGTGAAGTAAAGACGGATCTTGTCCACGTGGATAGCCTTGGTGAGTTTCTCCGGAATGGTATAACCTACGGTGAGATTCTTCAGACGCAGGTAGCGCAGGTTCTGCAGGTAACGGCTGTTGACCTTTGAAAGCTGGCCGCCGGTTGAAGAATATGAACGAGGGCGTGGGAAGTATGCATCCGGATGATCCTCGCTCCAGCACATGTTGGTGTAGAAGTCACGAGGGATGAATGAGGTGTATGAGTATGCATAAGGTCCCCAGAAAGGCATGTTCATTCCTGTAGGATACCAG
This sequence comes from Candidatus Cryptobacteroides equifaecalis, assembly GCA_018064625.1. Taxonomy (GTDB): domain Bacteria; phylum Bacteroidota; class Bacteroidia; order Bacteroidales; family UBA932; genus Cryptobacteroides; species Cryptobacteroides equifaecalis. The sequence continues at coordinate 9,449 of JAGHUW010000044.1, forward strand.
TAGTGGTCACCGGTTCCCTGGAAGAATACGCTTGCGTCGAAGCCAAGCCAGTCGATGCCGAGGTTGAAACCGTACTGGAGGGAAGCGAGGCTGTTGCCGAGGATCTTCTGGTCACCAGGGTTGTCGAGGGTGTTTGCACCGATTCCGAGCTTCTTGTCACCGTCCAGGTCTACGTATTTGAGGTCTCCGGCCATCACACCGCCAGTCATACGTCCTGTGATGTAAGACTGGATGTCGCAGACATTGGCATTGTAATCCTTTGCCTCCTTGTCTGAAGCGAAGAGACCGTCAACCTGGAATCCCCATATATCGCCTATGCGCTGACCCTCGTAGTATGTGTTGATGAGGTTCTTAGGGTTGTTGGCATACTTGGTTACGTATGAACGGTAGTCGCTCAAGGTTCCCTTGATGCTGTAACCGAACCTGTGTCCTGCAAGCTTGAATGAATCCCTCCATGAGAGAGCGAGTTCATAACCCTTTGTAGAGAGGTTTGCTGAGTTTACCTTAGGTGCGCTTGCACCATAGACGGCTGGAATCTTCTCGCCGTCCACAAGCATGTTGATGGTGTTGCGGACATAAACGTCGCCGGTGAATTCGAGGCGGTTTCCGAAGAATCCGAGGTCAAGTCCGAGGTCGTATTGCTGAGCTGTCTCCCATGTGAGGCTTGAACTTACCGGGTTTGACAGAGAAGCGTATTTTCCGTTTGTAGAACTCTCGCCGAAGCTGTAGCTGTAATGGCCGCTGGTGTTGAACTCGTAGAGGGAAATGGTCTGGAGGTATGCGAAGTTGGCTACTTCCTGATTTCCGAGGCTACCGAATGAGGCGCGAATCTTGAAGTTATCCACAACCTTCTTGGCTCCTCTGAAGAAAGGCTCCTCGCTTACACGCCATCCGGCAGATGCTGAAGGGAAGAATCCCCAGCGCTGGCCCTTGGCAAAACGTGATGTTCCGTCGTAGCGGCCTGATACCTCAAAGAGGTAGCGACCCTTGTAGTCATAGTTCGCACGGGCGAAATAACCGAGGAGACCGTAGGAAGTGGCGCCGCCGCCTACGCTTGTGACAACGGTACCTTCGGCGTTAGGCCCTACGAGGTTGAGGTCGTTGAGCACTGTGCTGAGCAGGTTCTGTCCACTGGCAGAGAGGTTCTTGGAATGGTAGGTCTCGATGTTCATACCGGCGGTGAGAGTCAGGTGGTGAGCATCAGCGTATGTATCCTCGTAAGTTGCGAATACGTTTGCGGAGAGTCTCTGGTAACGGTTCACATATTCGGAGAGTTCGTCGGTACCGGCACCTGTATCGTATGATTCGAGTGCTGAATCAGGATATCTTCTGTAATAGAATGGGGAGGTTCGTGCTGTCTGGGCGTTCTCATACATGCGGTAGGTGAAGTTGCCCACGAGTTTGAACTGCTGAACAGGCTGGATGGTGAGCTCGGTGCTGTTGCTGAAGTCTGACTTGTCCTGCTTGTTTCTGTCGATTCCTTCTCCGAAGATGATGTGTCGGCCGTTTGCTACGTTGTAGTTGCCGCTGATCATAGGTGTTCCGTAAACCCAGCTTCCGTCAGGGTTCTTGAGAGGGAAGGATGCGAGGGCGTGGCGTGAAGCATATGCGAATGAATCCTCCACATCGCCTGAGCCTACCCACGAATAGTTCGACTTGTAGAAGGCTGTGTTGTTGGACAGACGCATGTACTTGTTGAGTTTTGCGTCGATCTTAGCACGGAGATTGTATTTCTGGAATACGTCCGGGTTTACCTTCAGGACACCAACCTGGCGGTCATAGTTGCCTGAGATGTAGTATCTTACCTTGTCTGAACCGCCGCTCACGGAAATTGAGTGCTGCATGGTAGGATGCTGGTCGGTATAAAGCTCATGGTACCAGTCTGTGTTGCAGTAGTAAACCCACTGGTTGCGGCCGTTGCGGTAATCCTGCACGATCCATGGACGGCTTGGGTCCTCTGTGACGTCATTGACGCGGGCGAGGAGCTGTGCCATATCGTAGGCTGTATAGGTGGTATAGTTCTTTCCTGCATCAGCAGACCAGAATTTATCCACCGTGTAAGCAGACCAGTAACCGCGTGTCTCGTAATCTGTAGATGTGGTAGGCTCCTCCCAACCGAAGCGTCCGCTGTAGCGGATGATTGCCTTGCCATCCTTGGAGTTGGCTGACTTGGTTGTGACGAGAATCACACCGTATGTGCCGCGGGCACCGTAAACTGCAGCTGCGGAAGCATCCTTGATTACGGAGATGGATGCCACATCGTTAGGGTTGACCCTGTCAAGGTCTCCCGGAACACCGTCTATGAGAACGAGTGGGGCGGCATCGTTTATGGATGTGATACCGCGGATGTTCAGGGTACCTGTGGATCCGGGATTACCTGAAGATGTGGAGATGTTGAGACCTGCCACCGAACCCTGCAACATGGTTGACAGGTTGTGTGCGGAACGGTCTTGCAAAGATTTTGAGTCGATGGAGGTGACTGCACCCGTGAGGTTGACCTTCTTCTGGGTACCGTAACCCACGACGACGGTCTCTTCCAGCATGGTGCTGTCTTCTTCAAGTGTGACATTCAGGGATGTCTGGCCTTCTGCGAGCTTCACATCCTTGCTGATGTAGCCAAGGGAAGTGAAGGTGAGGACTGCGGCATCCGGGCCGACCTGGATGGTGTAGGTTCCGTCGAGGTCAGTTACCGTACCATTGCTGGTACCCTGCTGAAGAACAGCGACGCCCATGAGCGGCTGTCCGGCTGGATCCTGGACGAGTCCCTTCACGGTGCGTGACTGGGCATAGGCGTTGAAGCCTGCCGGCATCAGCAGAAACGCGATTGCGAGAACGTGTAAAAGTTTTTTGAACATAACGTTTTCTCTTTGGTTAATAATTATAGGATTAATTGTTTATTTATAGTTTTCGATTTTAAGCTCGAGCGGGCGGGCCATAGTCTGGGTATATACTCTTCCCTCATCGTCGGTGACCTTTATCTCGAGTGTAGAGTTTGCCGAGGAAGCCTTGACCACGAACATGTGGGTCGATGCCGAAGGGTGCCAGGTCAAGGAAGTGCTCCCGGAATTGAGGTGCGGTAGTGTGTATGCGGCGAAGAAAGAAGGATCCATGAGTGTTTTCCTGTCCACCTTGAGAGCATTGCCGTTCTCGGTGACCTCCACTTTCCATCTGTCGTTCCAGTCCCAGATGTTTATGATAACCTCATTCTCGGAACTTGCCACGCCATAGTTGCCGTAGGATGCAGATGAAGTGAGCTCCTGAACCAGGGCAGCCTTGCCCCCTGCTGGAACCATGGATATGTCAAAGAGGATCTTGTTGCGGTCGTATGCCCTGAACTGCAGATTCTCATCCTTGGCTGTTCCCTTGTAGAATGAGGTCTGCTCGGTACCCTTCACCGTGGTTATGCGGTATCCGGCAGGGGAACCGTCTGTGGAGATGTTGTAATCCGGGTAGTAATTTCCTGCCCACCACCATGCGGCGCATACGGCTCCGCTGTTGTATTCTCTGATTGCGGCGCTCTTGTCCACCGTGTAGCAGACATGCGTGTGGCCTGTCACGATGGTGCTCTGGTATCCGTTCAGAAGGGAAGTGAGCTTTGATACGTTGCTCATTGCGTTTCCGCCTGACTGGTTGTATAGAGGCGCGTGCATTGCAACGACAACCGGTGTTGACTTGCTTACGAAGGAGAGGTCCTTCTGCAGCCACTGGAGCACGTCGTTAACGAGGGCGCTGTTATAGTGGCGGCCGCTGCCGTCCGTCGTGGATGCAGGGCTGTTTGTGCACTCGATATTGTCAAGCACGACGTAATGGATCTTGCCTATGTTGAACGAATAGTAGTTCGGGCAAATGTCATTGCGGAACTTCAGAACGGTATCCCAGTCGCCGGTCGCGTTCATGTCATGGTCGTGATTGCCTATGCAGTGGAAAATCTGGAGGTCATTCACCACTCCGGCATATTCTGCAAGATACTGCTCGAAGCAATACTTCTTTGAGTACCAGTACAGGTCCCAGGTCATGTCTCCAAGGGTTATCGCATAAACCTTGTCTGAGGCGTGTTCCTTTCTGTATGCCGCAATCTCAGAGGTGAATTTCCTGAACTGGGTCTTGTCCTTGGTGCGGTTTGCCATGTGCATGTCTCCAAGATACAGAATGGTATGATTGGTCTGGTCTCCGGCATCGAATACATTGAAGTCCACACGTTCCAGAGTCTTTGCATCCTTGATGAGCCTCTTGTGGAAAACAGGGAGCACGCCCTTGCTCTCTACTTCGTAACCGCTCGGTACAGAGATAAATACATATTCAGTTTGCTTCTTTGAAGCCATCTCGTAGTAACCGTCCTTGTTGGTCGTCACTACCTCGTAACCGTCTGATACCACCACTCCGGAGAGAGGCTTATCTCCGCAGCTCACCAGTCCGTACAGTGTGCTTCCCTGGCTCGGAGTGAATGGGCTCGGGCCAGGTGTGCTGCCTGTGAATTCTACGGAACCGTATCCCTTTAGCTGTGCATCCCTGCGGAGGCAGAATTTGTATATCCCATAGTTGAATCTGGACGGAAGCATGAACTGGAACTCGGTGGAGCCGAGGCTGGTTATGTCGCAGACTACATCGCCTTCATCTTCCCTTTCAGGGCGGAGAACCACCTTGTCCGTTCTCAGTGGGCCTTTGCCCTCGTTGAACATGATTGTGACCGATGAGCCCTGCTTGGCCACGATCACACTTTCAAGACGAAGTGAGATGTCCTTAAGGTCCACCTGCGGTGTTACGGGATCTGTCTCCTTTGTTCCGCCACAAGAGCAGCAGATGCAGAGGAACAGCGTACAAATCATGATTCTTAGACTATTCATCTTCAACAGTGTTTAGATAACATTCAAAAAATTTCAAAATCTCTTCTGTAGTGTCAAGGTCTGCCAGGTGCCATGAGTGCTTGCCTCCCTGAACCTCGAACAGACGCACCTCGCAGCCGTCCGGACTTCCGAGGTAGCGGTGCAGGATGACCTGGCGCGAGGGTTTTCCCTCGTCTTTGAGCGGCAGCTGCACGGTCTGCTCATATTCGCAGCGGTTCGCGCTGACGATGTCGCCCACTGCGATCGGCACGGCAAGGTACTCGCCCCAGCCGCCATTGTTAAAAGGGTCTCCGTACCAGCTCGAGGTCTTGTCCGCGGTGCCGTGTACCTCCATGAAAGGCACAGGGCCCGACGGACGCATTGTGCGGGACACCCACTGCATCTCCAGTCCCGCCACTGAGGCGATAGCCCTGAAGGCCGAAGGGTGCTGGAATGCAATCATATAGGCGAGGTCGCTTCCGTTGGACATGCCGCTGTAGAAGGCGTTGCCGCGGCTCAGGCCGAATTCGGCGCAGACCCTGTCAGTGAGAGCGAGCACGAAGGCGACGTCGTCCGTAGGCATTTCCTTCTGCTCAGGGTAGCCCACGTTCCATCCAGCCTTGGACTTCCCCTCCTCGCCGTAGCCCTGGGGGATGCAGACGGCAAAGCCGTGGCGGCGTGCGCTTTCCAGCATTTCGGGCCGATAGCCGAGGGCCTTTCCGCCGTAGCCGTGAAGCATGAGCAGCAGAGGACGCTGAGGTGCGAGGGAATCCGGAACGTAAACGTAATATTCGCGCTCCAGACCCTGGAATTCCATGCTCCTGCGTACAGCCTGCTCATAAAGCCCCTGAGCGCAGGCCATGTTCATCATCATGAACAGACCTGCTGCACAAAGCAATATTTTCCTGAGCGTCACTCTCATGTCGTCTTATTGTATCCTTACTATCATTACTGAAACAGGCTCCATGCTGATGGAATCCTTTTCCTTGCCTGATCTGTATTTTACCTTTCCTGTTGCCATCGCGGGGTCAATCGTCTTTCCGGCGGCACTGCTGCAGCAATGCTCTATCTCCACGTTCCTGGACTGCCCGGTCGGGTTGAGGGCTATGAGGTAGGTCTGCTGCCCGTCTGAACGCTTGTAAACCATAGGGTAAGGCTTTCCCTTCGTGACCACCGGCTCCCAGGCGCTGTCTGCCCAGAGTGCGGGGGTGTCTTTCCTGAGCTGAATGAGGCTGCGGGTCCAGTTGAGAAGGCTCTCGGGGTCGCTGTCCTGGCTCTCCACGGTAATCATTCCCTTGGATGTAGGGTTCTTGCATCCTGCGGCCTTCCATTCCTTATACAGAGGCCATGAGGTGGCAGGGGTCCATTCAGGGCAGACTGGGATATAGATGTTTTCCGGAGCGCAGCTGCTGAAACCTGCGTTCTCCGATGAGTCCCACTGCATAGGGCTGCGGCCCCCGGCGCGTTCCTTGCCGTTGTGGTTCGCTCCTTCCACGTTAGGGAGGTCCGCAAGGCTGCGGAGGCCTATCTCGTCTCCATAATAAAGGATAGGCAGCTGCTGGGTAAGTACCCAGGCCATGCTGACCTTGAGCTGGTCTGCGCTATTCCTTGCTCCGGTGTTGAGGCGGAGATGGTCATGGTTTCCGGTGATTGTGGCAAAGTAGCCAAGCTGTCCTGATGTCTTTATATATTTGTTGTAGTTGGCGTAATAATCCTCGAGGACTTTCTCCGGGTCAACGGTCCTGTCTATCTTGTCCTCAGGCCATGGATTTCCGTAGAGGTCCTTTACGGAAGGCTGGCATCCGTTGAGGGAGAAGTACACGCCTCCGTCTGCCTGATGCTTTCTGTCGAAGTAGAGCTGGCGGTTGGTGGATTTCTGGTTGTTAAGGTACATATCCACGTTGAAACCGGCTG
>JAGHUW010000164.1 GCA_018064625.1 Candidatus Cryptobacteroides equifaecalis
GAAAACCACTTTCCCCTTACGGAAATGGAAAGATGGCCTTCCACGTCCTGCTGAATGCTTACCTCGGCCGGATTGAACCTGTAACCCCTGAGGAAGGTAAAATACCACAGAGGGAGATAAGGGCAGTTGACTGTCATGAAGGCTATCTCCTCCTCGGTCACAGCCACGTCCGCCATATAATTCACCTGCTCCTGCAGCAGTTGGGCAAACCCGGCCGGATAGCAGGTATGGTTGCGGTCAAAGAAACTGTATTCGACCTCCGCACGCGGATAGGTCTTCATAATATAATACTGACAGGTGAAGGTATAAAGGTCGTTGTCTGTCAGATGTGTGATTATGGGTTTCATTTCTTATTGTAGATTGCAAAGAATACGGACAGAAGCACAAGCAGCAGAAGGGCAATCGAGCATGCCCTCGAAATGGCCTCTCCACGGCTGTAGGACACAGGTTCGAAGCGCATCACAAGTTCATGGTCGCCGGCAGGGAGCACAGCGCTGCGCAGAATGTCGTCATACACGCCTATCTCAAGCTCGCTTCCATCCTCCATACGCAGGGTCCATCCGGCAGGATAATAGACCTCGCTGAAGACGGCACGTCGTGGCTGCGAGGCGCTGTATCTGTACCTCAACTCGTTAGGTGCGTATGAACTGAGCTCTATGCTGTCCTCACACTCTTCCTCAAACCAGGCATTTCCCCTGGCATGGCGGTAAGTCACAGGAGGGAGGTCAGCCCCAAGTATGATGTAGCGGCAGTTAAGTTCCGCCAGACCAGGAAGATATGGGATGGAATCCTCGGCCTCCTGAATGGTCTTGACCTCGCTTATGGACTTGTAGATTTCGTTAATTTCCTTTGTGAGCCTGCGGTCTATGAACTCCTGATACCTCTGCAGCTTGGCAGGGGAATAACCTCCTATGTTCTTGTGCCAGTAAGAAGGGTGAGAGTCATTGAAAACATTCACGGACAGGTCCAGGACGCGATATGAAGGGTCCGTGTCTTCGAGTATCATCTCGTCCACAGGCCTCTTGGAGAACTGGCTCTGGAACTTGTTCTTGGTGACGAAGTGCTCTGAATTGAGGTAGCGTCTGTCAAGGGAGAAGAGGTCCACAAGCACAATGGCACCCACAAGGATGGCTGCTATCGCACGGCGTCCGCCCTTGCCGCTGTCTGCCGAGATTCCCCAGAAAAGGATGCCGGCCGAGCAGAGTATGAGTATGAGCGAGCGCCAGGTGTCGGCCCAGAGCAGATGATAGCGGTCCGCGGCGAGCGCCTCCACGAGCACCTCGCTCTGTCCCTCATCCACAGCCCCGGTGAACGAGCCGCGCAGGCTCATCACGACGGCCAGCAGCAGACAGATACCGGCGCTGATTCCTCCTGCAATCAGCACCTCCCTCTTCAGATTCTCACGGCTCTCCCCGCTCTTGACTATGCTGTCCAGCATGAGGAAACCCAGCACCGGAAGTGCCACCTGCAGCACCGTAAGCGACATGGACACGGTCCTGAACTTGTTATAGAAAGGAACGTAGTCATAGAAGAAGCGTGTGAACCACATAAGGTGGGAGCCAAGTCCCAGCAGCACTGCCAACAGAGTCACCGCTACAACCCACCACCTTTCCTTGCCCCGGTAAAAGCACAGGCTGAAAATGAAAAGGAAGATGGTCACGGCACCCATGTACATAGGCCCGGCGGTGAAAGGCTGAGGGCCCCAGTACAGAGGCAGATGCTTGCTCACCTCCTTGAGATTCGGCTGCCCCGCCTTCTTCAGAAGGGCGTAGGTCTCCGAGTTCTTTGGATTCACGGCTCCGGCCGACGATCCACCGTTATAATTAGGTATCAGCAGGTTAGGCAGTTCCTCGAAGCCGTAGGACCAGGCCGTGGCGTAGTTCAGGTCAAGGCCCTTGTTCTGCTTGCTGCCGTCTGCGGAGGCAGTGCTGCCGCCACGCATGGAGTAAGGCGTGTACTCGTAGGTAGGAAGAAGCTTGATGGCGTTGGTGCCTATTCCGGCAAGGCCGAGCACGAGCAGCAGCGCCGAGGCGGCAAAGAACCTGCCGATCAGTCTTCGGCGCTCAGGGTCAACGAGCATCCATATCAGCTGCACAAGGGCATAGATGAAGATCATCAGGGCCAGGTAGTAGGTTATCTGCGGATGGTTGGCCTTGACCTGGAAACTCAGGAAAAGACCGAACCCGGCCGCTCCCAGCACGGTCAGAGGCAGCCACTTCCTCTCTTCCGAGGCTTTCCTGTATGTGTACACCAGCGCGGCCAGCACCCATGGCATGAAGGCTATTGCCTGCATCTTGGTGTTGTGGCCTACCTGGATTATCTGCATGTTGTACGAGCAGAAGCTCACCGCAACGGCGCCGAAGGCCGCAATGAGCGGATTTATGCCGAAGGCGAGCATCAGGAGGAAGGCTCCCAGCAGAGAGATGAACAGATATGTGGCCGGACGGCGTCCCGTCAGCAGCAGGTCATAAAGATACTGGGTCCAGTCTCCCTTTGTGCTGGCATGGATGGTGGTGGTAGGCATTCCGGAGAACATGGAGCCCGTCCAGGCCGTCTGGTCAGAAGGATGCGCGGCATTCCATTCCATCATTTCATGGGACATGCCCTGCCATCCTGAAATATCGCTCTGGTTCACAATCTTGCCACCAAGTACCTGAGGCACAAAGGCGTATGATAATACCAGAAATGCAAGCACAATGCCTGCATATACCATTATCCTCTTCTTCATAATATTTCTATGAGTCTGCGTGTAAGTTCTTTTCTGGAATATTTTTCAATATCTCCGCAAACGGCGCCGTCCTGGCCGGAAAGGCGTGCCTGCCATTGCCTGTCTATGAAAGAGGCCATGGCGTCCTCCCTGTCCCAGTCATACATCTGACCGGCCGAGGCATCTGCGAGCACCGCAGCGGCAGCGCCCTCCTCCTGACCTATGCCCAGGACAGGCCTGCCCGAGGCAAGATACTCGAAAATCTTCCCCGGCAGCACCTTCAGGTACTCAGGTTCCTGGCGGAGCGGGAGTATCAGCACGGAAGCTCTGCACTGCTCCTTAACTATCTCTGAATGAGGCAGATAGCCGAGGTTGACAAGCTTATCGCCGAGGCCGGCTGCACGTATAGCCTCTACGATGGCGGCGTCGGTCTTGCCAGCGAGCCTTATCTGCAGGGCGTCCGCGAAGGCGCCGTCTGCCGCGCATTTATCGGCCAGAACCTTCCAGAGCGCGAGGGGGTTGCCGTCGGCAGCGAAAAGGCCGGTGTGGACTATGCTGAACTTCTCCCCCGGGCTGTAGCTGAGGGAAGGGAAGTCGTCCCGGTCAAAGCCGTTGGTTATCATATGCACAGGGGTGGAGGTCTTTGCCTGGAAGTCCTTCTGTACCAGAGGGGTGACGCTGATGATGGCGTCTGCCTCGTCAAGCACGCTCTGCTCCAGACGGTGGTGGCGGCGCTCCGCCCATCGGCTCAGGCCCATATGCTTGAAGTAGAACATGTCTGTCCAGGGGTCGCGAAAATCCGCTATCCAGCGCACGCCGGTGGCCCTTTTGAGGCCGCGTCCTATCAGATGCACGGACTGCGGCGGGCCTGTGGTCACTATCACGTCCACAGGGTGTTCCGCAAGGTATTTCCTGAGGAAGCGGACCGACGGGCGGACCCAGCCTATCCTCGGGTCAGGGATGAAGAGATTGCCCCTGGCGGCCACTGCCAGCCTCTGCATCAGGCTCTTGCGCCCGGCGTTGAGGGGGTTCACCTCGCCTCCTCCCTTTTTCTTGCCCGTTAGGGTGCGGTAGGCCTCGTAAGGCTCGAAGATGCGGGTTTTCAGGACCTCGATCCCCTCCGGGATGTCCTTGAGAAGGCTTTCGTCGACGGCAAGCTGTTCCGGATTCTCCGGGGTATAGACCACTGGTTCCCATCCCATCTGGGGAAGGTACTTGACGAACTTCACCCACCTCTGCACACCGGAACCGCCGGTCGGAGGCCAGTAATATGAGATGACCAGAACCCTTTTCATAATGTCGCAAAGTTAACAAAACTATTTGTAAATTTGCAGTATGGCAAAGAGTGGCGAAGATACTCCTATGCTGAAACATTATTTCAGCATAAAGGCACAACATCCGGAAGCATTGTTACTATACAGGGTCGGGGATTTCTATGAAACCTATTCCGACGACGCGGTCCTGGCCAGCAAGGTCCTGGGACTGGTCCTCACGCGCCGTTCCAACGGCGACAAGGGAGACACGCCCATGGCGGGATTCCCCCACCATGCCATAGAGGGCTACCTGCAGAAGCTCATACGCTCCGGCCACAAGGTTGCCATCTGCGACCAGCTGGAAGACCCCAAGCTTGCCCAGAGCAAGCTGGTGAAGCGCGGAGTCACGGAGATACTCACCCCGGGCGTGGCCTTCGGAGACGGAATGCTTGACCAGAAGGAGCACAACTACCTTGCAGGCCTGTGCTTCGAGGGCGGGGACTGCGGCGCGGCCTTCCTGGATGCCAGCACTGGAACATTCCAGCTGGCCCAGGGCTCGATAGAATACATATCCACCCTCATGGCCTCGCTCAGGCCAAAGGAGCTCGTGGTGCAGAGGGACTGCCTCAAGGCCGTACGGGAGAAATTCCCGGAGTACTACACCACCAGCCTGGACGAATGGGCCTTTGTCTTCGATTCCGCAAGGGAGAAACTCTGCAAGCAGTTCGGGGTCCAGAGCCTCAAGGGCTTCGCCGTAGAGAACTACCCTATGGGAATCTGCTCCGCAGGCGCCCTGATCTGGTATCTGGAGCAGACCCAGCACGTGGGCCTGAAGAACATCTGCTCGATCTCACGCATAGACGAGGCCAAGTTCGTATGGATGGACCGCTTCACCTTCCGCAACCTTGAGATATACCAGTCCGCCTCCGGACAGGACGGCGTGAGCCTGGTGGATGTCATAGACCGCTGCTGCTCCCCTATGGGTGCTCGACTGCTGCGCCAGTGGCTTGCAATGCCCCTGGTGGACATAAAGGAAATGGAGGAAAGGTACGACTGTGTACAGTTCTTCTACGACAACGACGGTGCTCTGGCCGAAATCCAGGGCCACATCAGCGAGATAGGCGACCTTGAGCGTACCATCTCACGCGCCGCCACCGGCAAGATACTCCCGCGAGAGATGCTCAAGCTGGGCCGCAGCCTGGAGAGGATGGGGCCGATAAGGGACATCTGCGGCGGAGCAGGCATCCCGGCCATGGACAAGCTGGTGCGAGGGATGCGCAACACGGACAAGGTCATGGCAAGGATACAGTCCACTCTGGCCGAATCCCCTGCCGCACAGATAGGCAAGGGCGACGTGGTGGCTCCGGGCGTGGACAGCGTCCTTGACGAACTTCGCGAAATCTCCCGCGGAGGCAAGGAATACCTCACGGCAATGCAGCAGAGGGAGATGGAGCGTACGGGCATCAGCTCGCTCAAGATAGGCTACAACAACGTGTTCGGCTACTATATGGAGGTGCGCAACAGCTACCGCGACCAGGTGCCGCCGGAGTGGGTGCGCAAGCAGACCCTGGTGAACGCCGAGCGCTACATAACCCAGGAGCTCAAGGACTACGAGGAGAAGATACTCAGTGCCGAAGGCCGCATCTACGAGATCGAGAGCCGCATCTACGGAGAGCTCATCCAGGACGTGCAGAAATGCATACGCGACATCCAGGAGAACTGCAGCATAATAGCCAGGGCCGATGTCCTGCAGTGCTTCGCGCAGCAGGCTATAGACCGCCGCTACTGCCGCCCGGTGATGGACAAGAGCAGCAGCTTCGAGATCAAGGCCGGAAGGCACCCCGTCATCGAGACCCTGATGGCCCCAGGAGAGGAATTCGTGCCTAACGACATAGCCCTGGACAGCAAGGGAGAGCAGATAATGGTGCTCACGGGACCGAACATGGCCGGAAAGTCCGCCCTTCTGAGACAGACGGCACTCATAGTGCTGATGGCCCAGATAGGCTCCTTCGTCCCTGCGGACAGCGCACGCATAGGCTACTTCGACAAGATATTCACCCGCGTGGGAGCCACGGACAACATCTCCCGCGGAGAGTCCACCTTCATGGTGGAGATGCTCGAGACCTCGATGATCATGCACAACCTCTCTGCACGCTCGCTGGTGCTGCTGGACGAGATAGGCCGAGGCACCTCGACTTACGACGGAATGTCAATCGCCCGTGCCCTGGTGGAGTTCATACACAGCAAGGGCAAGGGAGCCAAGACCCTTTTCGCAACCCACTACCACGAGCTGAATGACATGGAGAACATCTTCCCGCGCGTGAAGAACTACCACATAGCCGTGAAGGAGCAGGGGCGTGAGGTGATATTCCTGCGCAAACTCGTCCCGGGCGGAGTGGCTCACAGCTTCGGTATCCACGTTGCAAGGATGGCAGGCATGCCCGCGGAGGTGATAGAATCGGCCGAGAAGACCTTGAGGAACCTGGAAAACAACTCCCGCAAGGCTGCCCTGATACCGGACGACGGGGTGCAGCTTTCCTTCTTCCAGCTGGACGACCCTACGCTCTCCTCACTCAAGGAGAAGCTTGAGAGCGCGGACCTCAACAACATGACCCCTATGCAGGCCTTCGACCTGCTGCGCGCCATGAAAGCTGAATTGGGGCTGGATTCCTAAGGGATAAGGTTCGCCACGAAGATGACCACGATCACCACAGGGGCGACCCAGCGTATCATGAAATAGAAGAAAGGGCCGACTTCCGAACGGACGTCGGCTTTTTTCATCTTCCAGCCTGCGAAGAGCGAGAACGCCAGAGCACCTATCATCATGAGGAAGTTGGAGGTGAGAACGTCGCAGAAGCTGAAGATGGTCTTGCCAAAGATCTTGAAATCAGAGAGCAAGCCGAAGGACAGCGCGCACAGGCATCCAAGTACCCAGGCTGCTGCAAACACCACAATAGAAGCCTTTCTTCTGGAGAAGGACTTCCTCTCTATGAGGTGGGACACAATGACCTCGAACATCGATATGGATGAGGATACGGCAGCGATTAGTATGGCCAGGAAGAAGATGATGGTGATGGCGTAGCCTATGAAAGGAAGGTCACGGCTCATGCAGGAGAACACGTAAGGAAGGCTCTCGAACACCAGGGAAGGACCTGCCTCAGGCCTGATTCCGGCGGCAAAGACAGCCGGCATCACCGCAAATCCGGAGAGGATGGCGAAGAAAAGGTCAGACAGTGTGGTTGCAACCCCTGTCCTCACGATGGAATCCTCCTCCCTCATGTAAGAGGAATAGGTAAGCACAGTACCCACACCCAGAGACATGGAGAAGAAGCTCTGGCCCAGGGCATAGCTGAAGGTATCAATGCTGACCTTGCTCAGATCCGGCTTCACGAGATATTTCACTCCCTCCATAGCCCCGGGAAGGGTCATGGAATAAACGGCAATGAACAATATGAGGAAGAAGAGCACCGGCATAGCCACCTTGGAGAATCTCTCGATGCCGTTCTTCACCCCGGCGTAGATGATGATGGCCGTAAGACCGAGGAACACCGTGAAGGTGGCTATGGTCTCCAGGGTCCTTCCGGATACGCTGCCGAAGATGGATGCAGCAGTCTCCCTGGTGGTGCAGTCCAGACCTGTGACGCAGGAGCGCACGAGATAATCCACGGACCAGCCGCCCACCACGCTGTAGAAGGACAGGATTATGAAAGACGCGGACATGGCAAGGTAGCCGAGATTCTTCCAGCCTGTACCGGGAGCCAGATATTCCATGGCATCTATGGTGCTGCGTCTGGATTTCTTGCCTATGAAGCCCTCCGCCATGAGTATTGGCAGGGAAATCAGCAATGCAAAGACAAGATAAATCAGTACGAAAAGCGCACCTCCATGCTCCCCCGCTATATAAGGGAAGCGCCATATGTTACCCAGGCCTATCGCCGAACCCGCAAGCGCCATGATGAAGGCTATCCTGCTGCCGAAAGTCTCTCTGTTGCCAGTCATTTTACAAAAGCATATTTGATATGAAAATCACTATTATCACTATAGGTGACACCCAGCGTATCATGAAATAGAAGAAGCTGCCCACTTCCGACTGAACGTCGGCCTTCTTCATCTTCCAGCCGGCGAAGATCGAGAATGCAAGGGCTCCCAGGGTCATGAGATAGTTGGATGATATGAGGTCGCAGAATCCGAAGATGCTGTTTCCGAAGATTTCCACGTCCTTGAGCGGGCCGAAGGAAAGGGCGCACGATGCGCCGAGCAGCCATGCCGCAACGAAAATGATGGCTGAGGCCTTGAGCCTGCTCATCTTCCATCTTTCGATGAGATGGGACTCGCACACCTCGTAAAGTGATACCGAGGATGTGAGCGCCGCGGTGAGGATGGTGAGGAAGAAAAGGAAGGTGACCACTGCACCTACCACCGGCATCTGCTCGCTCATGCAGGAGAAGGTATAGGGAAGGCTCTCGAATATGAGGGCCGGACCTGCACCTGGCTTGATTCCTGCGGCGAAGACGGCCGGCATGATGGCAAAGCCGGCAAGGATGGCGAAAAGGGAATCGAACACGGCCGCGCTTGTCCCGGATTTCACCACGGAGTCCTCATCCTTCATGTAAGACGAATATGTAAGCACTATGCCCACTCCGAGCGAAAGGGAGTAGAAGGACTGTCCCAGGGCGAAGGAAAGAGTATCCAGGCCGAACTTGCTGAAATCCGGCTTCACAAGATACTTAACGCCCTCCATCGATCCCGGAAGGGTCATGGAATATATCGCAATGAATACTATCAGAAAGAAAAGGGCCGGCATGGCCAGCTTGGAGAACTTCTCTATGCCCTTCTTCACACCGAGCACTATGATGCCCGCAGTGAGAAGGAGAAAGGCGGTGAACGATGCCAGAGTCTCCCATGCGGTAGAGGAAGACCTGCTGAAAAGGGCCGCAGCACTTTCCTGACTGGCGCAGTTCAGACCACCGGCGCAGGAACGTACCAGATAGTCTATGGACCAGCCGCCCACCACACTGTAATAGGAGACGATGATGAAAGGGGAAATCACAGTAAGCAGCCCGAGGTACTTCCACCCGGTCCCCGGAGCCAGCATGTCCATGGCATCATAGGTGCTCCTGTGGGATTTCTTGCCTATCACGGACTCTCCGAAAAGAATAGGCATGGATATCACGAAACTGAAGAAGAGATAGACGAGAATGAAAAGAGCCCCGCCATGCTCTCCAACGATGTAAGGGAAACGCCAGATGTTCCCCAGGCCGATGGCAGAACCCGCAAGGGCCATGACATACGCCATCCTGCTGCCGAATTTTTCACGTTTAGCCATACTTCCAACCAATATTTACTACCAACTATTTTCTCTTGTACACTACAAACTCGAAATCCATCCCGCTCTGTTCATCCGTTATTGTTCCGGACCGGGATTCCACCTCCCAAATATCGTCATTTATTTCCGGGAAAAAAACGTCTGCCTGAGGAACTTCCGCATTTACATGCGTGATATACAGCTTGTCGACGCAGTCCATGGTCTGGGCATATATGGATGCCCCTCCCATCACGAAGCACCTAGGCTCTCCCTCTACCTGCGCAAAAGCCGCTTCTATATCCTTGACGCAGCACACGCCCTCGATGCTGAGTTCCTTTCTGGAAAGGACTATGTTCTTTCTCCCCTTGAGAGGTTTGAAAGGGAGGGATTCATAAGTGGTCCTGCCCATTATCACCGGGCAGCCCAGAGTTGTCCTCTTGAGGTACTTGAGATCTTCCGCGATGTGCCACGGAAGATCCCCGTTCACTCCAAGTTCATTTTTTCTGCCTATTGCGGCTATGATGCATCTCTCCGTCATACCGC
>JAGHUW010000028.1 GCA_018064625.1 Candidatus Cryptobacteroides equifaecalis
GACCTGGAGGTCATGTCTCCAGCGCTCAAGACCCTTGAAGAATTTGGTATAGAAGTAGAAAAAAGAGTGATCAGCGCACACCGTACACCGGATCTGATGTGTGAGTTTGCAAAGGGAGCCCGCGCAAACGGAATAGGAGTCATCATTGCCGGAGCAGGCGGAGCGGCACATGTGGCCGGAGTCGTAGCCGGTATGACCACAGTCCCTGTGATAGGCGTTCCTATCCAGACCAAGGCCCTCGGAGGAATGGACTCGCTCCTCTCCATAGTGCAGATGCCTGGAGGAATCCCTGTGGCAACCATGGCCATCAACGGATCCAAGAACGCGGCTTTGCTTGCAATTGAGATACTTGCGCTCACGGATGAGGCCCTCCACACAAAGCTGCTCGCATACAGGGCAAAGCAGACCCAGGCAGTACTTGACGCTCAGATATAAGAGAATATGAACGCATACCGAATATACGTAGAAAAGTATCCTGAGTTCCAGGTTGAGGCACGAAGCCTCAGAAGTGAACTGAACGAAAACCTTCAGCTGGAACTGAAGAACTTACGTTACATAAATGTGTATGACCTGTTCGGCTTTACTCCGGAGCTTCTGGAGAAAAGCCGTTACAGCGTTTTTGGAGAGGTGGTCACAGACTCCGTCACAGACGAGTGCGATCTCAGCGGCTGCAAATACATCGCAGTAGAGTATCTCCCTGGCCAGTTCGACCAGAGGGCCGCTTCCGCAGTGGACTGCGTTAGGCTGATAGACCCGACCGCAGATGTTCGCATCCGCAGTTCAAGGCTTCTTGTGCTGGATGCAGACACCTCTGACGAGGTCATCGCAAAGATCAAGCACTACTACATCAACGCTGTGGAATCCCGCGAGAAGGACCTCAGCCGCCTTACAGACATGGAACGTGCAGAGGTGAAGCCGGTCGTGGTGCTCGAGGGCCTCACAGCAATGAAGGAGGAAGACCTTGCCCCTTACTGCAAGAAGATGGGACTGGCCATGAACGCCGACGACCTCCGCGAGGTTGTGAACTACTTCAAGGCCGAGGGACGCGACCCATACGAGACTGAGCTCCGCATCCTCGACACCTATTGGAGCGACCACTGCCGCCACACCACCTTCACCACCGAACTCCAGAACGTGGACATAGACGAGTCCTTCATCAAGAGCGAGATTGACGGCACATACCAGATGTACCTCAAGATGCGCAGCGAGCTGGGCCGCGAGCACAAGGGCCTGAACCTCATGGATATGGCCACTATCGGTGCCCGTTACCTCAAAGCCAACGGCATACTTGACGTCATGGAGGTGAGCGAGGAGAGCAACGCCTGCAGCATCTACGTGGACGTGGATGTGGACGGCGAGCTTCAGAAGTGGCTCCTCCAGTTCAAGAACGAGACTCACAACCACCCTACGGAGATCGAGCCTTTCGGAGGCGCTGCGACCTGCCTCGGTGGAGCCATCCGCGACCCTCTCTCGGGCCGAAGCTATGTTTACCAGGCAATGCGCGTGACCGGCGCCGGAGACATCTACAAGCCGGTTGCCGAGACCATGCCGGGCAAGCTTCCGCAGAAGGTCATCAGCCGCAAGGCAGCCGCAGGATACAGCAGCTACGGTAACCAGATAGGCCTTGCAACCACCATGGTGCGCGAGATCTACCATCCGGGCTATACCGCCAAGCGCCTTGAGATCGGTGCCGTCGTGGGTGCCGTGAAGGCGGAGAACGTACGCCGCGAATCGCCGGTTCCTGGAGATGTGATCCTTCTCCTCGGAGGCCGCACGGGCCGCGACGGCATCGGCGGTGCAACAGGTTCTTCCAAGGAGCATACCGAGGCATCCCTCGAAACCTGCGGAAGCGAGGTGCAGAAGGGTAACGCCCCTGAGGAGCGCAAGCTCCAGAGACTTTTCCGCCGCCCTGAGGTCACCCGCCTCATCAAGAAGTCCAACGACTTCGGCGCCGGCGGTGTGAGCGTAGCCATAGGTGAGCTTACCGACGGACTTGACATCTACCTCGACCGCGTGCCTGCCAAGTACAGCGGCCTCAACTCCACAGAGCTCGCAATCAGCGAGTCCCAGGAGCGTATGGCTGTTGTCGTGGAGGCCAAGGACAGGGAGCAGTTCGAGGCATACTGCCTCAGCGAGAACGTGGAGGTTACCTACGTGGCCGACGTCACAGACAGCGCCCGCCTGCGCATGTACAACGGCGGAAAGCTCGTTGTGGACATAGCCCGCTCGTTCATCGACAGTGCCGGAGCAAAGCATTACGCCAGCGCCACCGTGGGTGCCGTCGAGGACAGGGATCCGTTCAGCCGCGAGCTTCCGGGAGAGACTCTGGCCGACAGGCTTGCAGCCAACCTCAGCGACCCTAACGTGGTTTCCCAGAAGGGACTCATCGAGATGTTCGACTCCACCATCGGCCGTTCAACCGTGCTGATGCCTTTCGGAGGTGCCCTTCAGGCTACCGAGAGCCAGGTTTCAGTTCAGAAGCTCCCTACAGACGGATACACCGATACGGCCAGCATCATGGCCTTCGGCTACAATCCTTATATTTCCGAGTGGAGCCCTTACCACGGAGCGGCATATTCAGTTGTGGACGCCTGCACCAAGGTCGTTGCCGCCGGTGCGCGCTATGACAGGATGCGCTTCTCTTACCAGGAGTACTTCGAGCGCATGACTTCAGACCCTCACAGCTGGGGCAAGCCGCTCAGTGCGCTTCTCGGAAGCATCAAGATGCAGGTGGCCCTCGGTCTTCCTTCCATCGGAGGAAAGGACTCCATGAGCGGTACCTTCGAGCATATCAACGTGCCTGCTACCCTGGTGGCCTTCGGTATCACTACAGTCAATGCCAATGATGTCATCTCCCCTGAATTCAAGTGGGAGGGCAACAACATATATCTTCTCCGCCATACTCCGCTTGCAGACCGCATGCCGGATGTGGACCAGCTCAAGCGCAACTGGGCACTTGCAGAGGAACCCATTTCCAGCGGCAAGGTGGTTTCTGCATATGCAGTGGGCTTCGGCGGCGTGGCAGAGGCTCTCTGCAAGATGTCCTTCGGAAACAGCTTCGGCTTCGACGTCAAGCTTCCTGAGGACGAGCTCTTCCGCTGGAGCTACGGTTCCATCGTGATGGAGTCCGAGGAGAAGCTCGAGGGAGAGAACCTCGTACTTCTTGGAAAGGTCATCTCTGCGGAGGACGGCTATGTGCATGTGAACGGCAGCCGTGCCAAGCTGGATACCCTCATGCGTGCCAACAGGCTCAAGTTCCATGGCGTTTACCCTGATTCCTGCGACCCTCAGCACAGCCTCGTGAGCCCTAAGGGCTTCAAGGCTTCCGAGGTGAAGGCTGCAAAGCCGGCAGAGTATCCTGGTGAGGCAGTGGAGCATCCTACGGTATATATCCCTGTATTCCCTGGAACAAACTGCGATTACGATTCTGCCAAGGCATTCCGCAAGGCGGGAGCAGAGGTGAAGATGAGCGTATTCTGCAACCTCAGGACAGAGGACATCTTCCGCTCCATCGACGAGATGACTGCGAACATCGATTCCTGCCACATCTTCATGCTTGCCGGAGGTTTCTCTGCAGGTGACGAACCGGACGGAAGCGGCAAGTTCATTGCCAACGTTCTCAACAACGAGAAAGTTGCTGCCGCAATCCACAGGCTCATAGACAGAGGCGGACTCATACTCGGTATCTGCAACGGATTCCAGGCACTCGTGAAGAGCGGCCTGCTTCCTTACGGACGTCTGGGCATGGTCACAAAGGAGTCTCCGACCCTGTTCCGCAACGATATCAACAGGCATATCTCCCAGATGGTCACCACACGCGTCGCCACGGTCGCATCCCCTTGGCTTTCCAGCTTCCAGGTAGGCGACCTGCATACCATAGCCGTCAGCCACGGTGAGGGCAAGTTCGTTGTGAACCCTCAGCTCGCCAAGGAGCTCTTCGAGAACGGTCAGGTTGCATTCCAGTATGTTGACCCTATCAACGAGGATGTTACAATGGCCTCTCCTTACAACCCTAACGGTTCGTACTATGCGATCGAGGGTATAATAAGCAAGAACGGCCAGATACTCGGAAAGATGGGACACACGGAACGTTACGAGCGCAACCTCTTCAAGAACATCAACGAGGAGCTTGAGCAGCCTCTGTTCGACAACGCAGTGAAGTATTTCAGAAAAAACAAATAATCTAGATATGGCAGTTAATTATGAAAAGGCGGGCGTGAACCTGGAGGCAGGTTACGAGGTAGTCCGCAGAATCAAATCCCATGTGGCTTCGACCAACCGTCCGGGATGCATGGGAAACATCGGCTCCTTCGGAGGCATGTTCGACCTCTCGGCTCTGAATATCAAGGAGCCTGTACTTGTGAGCGGCACAGACGGCGTGGGCACCAAGCTCAAGATCGCTTTCGAGATGGATAAGCACGATACCGTGGGTATCGACGCAGTTGCCATGTGCGTGAACGACGTTCTCGCCCAGGGTGCAGAACCACTCGTGTTCCTTGATTACGTGGCTGTGGGCCACAATGAGCCTGCAAAGGTTGAGGCCATAGTCTCAGGCGTGGCTGAGGGTTGCCGCCAGGCAGGCTGCGCCCTCGTGGGCGGTGAGACCGCAGAGATGCCTGGCATGTACACCGGTGGCGAGTATGACATCGCAGGTTACACCACAGGCGTTGTGGAGAAGTCAAAGCTCATAGACGGCACCAAGGTCAAGGTCGGCGATGCCCTCGTGGGAATCGCTTCCACAGGCGTGCACAGCAACGGTTTCTCCCTTGTCCGCAAGATAGTCTCAGACAACGGTCTTGACCTTCATGCACCGCTGCCGGAGTTCTTCGGCGAGCGTCTGCTCGGAGAGGTTCTCCTCACCCCTACACGCATCTACGTGCAGCAGGTACTCGAGGTTATCCGCAACTGCGACGTCCATGGCGTTGCCCACATCACCGGAGGCGGCTTCGACGAGAACATCCCTCGCATCCTCATGCATGGCCAGGGTATAGAGATCAATGAGGGCAGCTGGGAGATACTTCCTGTATTCCAGATGCTTGAGAAGTACGGAAAGATCCCTCACCGTGAGATGTTCAACATCTTCAACATGGGTATAGGCATGGTTCTCTCAGTAGACCCTTCTGAGGCCCAGAAGGTCATCGACATCCTTACAGCCAAGGGAGAGAAGGCTTCCGTCATAGGTCACGTTACCGGACAGGAGGGAGTAAACATCATCATGAAATAAAGATCACAGAATATGACACATAAGAAAAGAGCGCTCGTCAGCGTCAGCGACAAGACAGGTCTTGTGGACTTCGTGAAGGGTCTGCAGGCTCTGGATTGGGAGATCATCGCTACAGGCGGCACACAGAAACTCCTTGAGGACAACGGAGTAAAGACCATAGGCATCAGCGAGGTCACAGGCTTCCCTGAGATCTGCGACGGTCGCGTGAAGACACTTCACCCTAAGGTGCACGGAGGTATCCTTGCACGCAGGGACACTCCTGCCCACATGCAGACACTTGCAGAGCAGGGCATAGAGACAATAGAGCTCGTATGCGTTAACCTCTATCCTTTCAAGCAGACCATCGCAAAGCCGGGTGTGACTATGGAGGATGCCATAGAGAACATAGATATAGGCGGTCCTTCAATGGTACGCAGCGCTGCCAAGAACTGGAAGGACGTGACCATCGTATGCGACCCAGCAGACTATGAGACAGTCCTCGCAGAGATCAAGGAGAACGGTTTTACATCAGATGACACCCGTCTCAAGCTCTCTGCAAAGGCTTACACCCACACTGCCGAGTACGATATGATGATCAGCACCTACATGCGTGAGAAGGCTGGTCTCAACGAGAAGCTCTTCCTTGAGTTCGACCTCAAGCAGGGCCTCCGCTACGGCGAGAACCCTCACCAGGAGGCAAAGTTCTTCGCTTCCATGGAAAAGGTTCCTTTCTCCCTCGCAACTGCAGAGCAGCTCAACGGCAAGGAGCTTTCATACAATAACATCCAGGATGCCAATGCTGCGCTCAACATCGTGCGCGAGTTTGGAGACATTCCTTTCTGCGTGGGTCTCAAGCATATGAACCCATGTGGAGCTGCAATAGGAAAGGATGTTGTGGATGCATGGACCAAGGCTTATGAGGCTGACAAGGTGAGCATCTTCGGCGGTATCGTTGCAACCAACTGCGAGGTGAACGCTGAAGTTGCGGAGCTTATGAAGCCTATCTTCCTGGAGATCATCATGGCCCCTTCATTCACCCCTGAGGCCCTCGAGGTTCTGTGCACCAAGAAGAATCTCCGCCTGCTCAAGGTGGACATGAGCAACGACCCTCAGAAGAGGATGCAGTACGTTTCAGTGAACGGAGGCATGCTCGTTCAGGAGCTCGACAAGACCACCAAGTTCCTCTCTGCAGACATGTGCGTCACCAAGACCGCACCAACAGAGGAGCAGATGAGCGACCTCAATTTCGCCTGGAGAATCGTTAAGCACGTCAAGTCCAACGCCATTGTAGTGGTCAAGGACGGCGCAACCCTCGGCGTAGGCGCAGGCCAGATGAACCGCGTGGGCTCGGCTGAGATAGCTCTCAACCAGGCCAAGGCATCCCTCGCAGAGAGGGGAGTGGACATCACCTCGGCAAAGGTTGTACTCGGCTCGGACGGATTCTTCCCGTTCGGAGACAGCGTTGCAGCGGCTGCCAAGTTCGGCGTTGCGGCAATCGTGCAGCCAGGCGGCAGCGTACGTGACCAGGAGTCAATCGACGAGGCAGACAAGAACGGCATCCCTATGCTCTTCACCGGAATGCGTCACTTCAAGCATTGATAGGCATGGGAAAGACTGTACTTGTGATAGGAGGTGGCGGACGTGAGCATGCCATTGTGGATGCCATCAGCCGCTCTCCTCAGGTAGAAAAGATTTATTGCGCACCCGGCAACGCAGGCATTGCTCTGCAGGCCGAGTGCGTTGCCATAAAGGATACTGACGTCGAGGCCCTCAAGGCATTCGCCGTAGAGAAGGGAGTCGACCTTACCGTGGTCGGCCCGGAGGTTTCTCTCGCAGCCGGCGTTGCAGACGCCTTCCGCGCCGCAGGTCTGAGGATCTACGGTCCGGGCAAGGCAGCTGCCACCATCGAGGCCAGCAAGGACTTTGCCAAGGCGCTGATGGCCAAATACAACGTGCCGACGGCCGCATACCGCACCTTCGACAAGTACGAGGAGGCGCTGGAGTATGTGAAGAAGGGCAGCTTCCCTGTGGTGCTGAAGTATGACGGTCTCGCAGCGGGCAAGGGCGTAGTTATCCCTGAGACCCTGGAGGAGGCTGACGCCACCCTCAAAGACATGCTGCTGGACGACTGCTTCGGCCACGGAAAGGTGGTCGTAGAGGAGTTCCTCACCGGCCCTGAGTTCTCTTTCATGTGCTTCGTGAACGGCAAGGAGGTCTATCCTATGGAGCTTTCGCAGGACCACAAGCGTGCCTATGAAGGCGACAAGGGCCCTAACACCGGAGGCATGGGCGCATATTCACCTCTTCCTTTCATCACCCCTGCGGATTACGAGGAGGCGATGGAGAAGGTGATGAAGCCTGTTGCCGCTGCAATGGTTGCAGAGGGCTGTCCTTTCACCGGAACACTCTACGGAGGTCTCATGAAGACGGCTGACGGAGTGAAGGTCATAGAGTTCAACTGCCGCTTCGGTGACCCTGAGACAGAGGTTGTGCTTCCTCGTCTGGAGAGTGATATATATGATGTGTTCAGTGCCATTGCAGATGGTACTGCAATGCCTGAGCTCAAGTGGTCTGAAAAGGCTACCATGGGTTTTGTGATGGCCTCTAAGGGCTATCCGGGCTCTTACGAGAAAGGTTTTGCGATCAAGGGTCTGGACACCCTTCCTGAGGGTGTGAGGGTCTTCCACATGGGAACAAAGTCTGCTGCCGACGGCTTTGTGACCGCCGGTGGCCGTGTGCTCATGGTGGTCGCATCCGGAAAAGATCTCAAGGAGGCGCATGACAAGGCGCTCGCAGCTGTGGAGTCCATAGAATGTGAGAATCTCTTCTATAGACGGGACATAGGCTGGAGGGTCATGTAAATCATATTAAGGTCGACTGAAAGGGTCGGCCTCTTTTTTTTCTTTTTATTTATTTGCGGGGAATAAATTTTTATATATCTTTGCAGTGTATTAGAAAAGTAATACACTAATACAATAGGAAAGATATGGAAAAATTGATAAAATCTGCAATCGTTATTGCGTGCATGATGTTCTGCGCGCCGAATATTCGTGCTGCAAGGCAGGAATCTGCCCAGCTTCTTGGAAATGTGTGTGACAAGGGTTCCGGAGAGGCTGTGGGGTGGGCGACCGTAGCCCTGATGAGGACAGACAGCACAATAGTTGCAGGAACCGCCTGCGATGAGAAAGGAGAGTATGCACTCAATGCGGCTCCGGGGCAGTATGTGATGAAGGTTTCCATGCTGGGCTATAGGGACTGGAGCGGTGACATCTCACTCTCTTCCGGAAAGAACAGCCATGAGACCATATATCTCGAGGCGGACAGAAATATGCTTTCCGGCGCTACTGTCACCGAGCGCGTGAAACTGATCGAGATGAAGATAGACAAGGTGGTGATGAACGTCTCCCAGAGTGCGTTCGCGCAGGGCTCCAATGCCCTTGAACTCATGAAGAAGGCGCCGGGCGTGACCATAGACAAGGACGGAAACGTGAAGCTCAACGGCAAGACCGTATCCGTATGGATAGACGGACGTCCTTCCCATGCCGACGGAAAGTCCCTCGAGGCCCTGCTGCGCAGTACCAACGGGGAGAGCATAGACAAGTTCGAGATCATGGAGCATCCGTCTGCAAAGTATGATGCAGAGGGTCAGGGCGGTATAATCAATATAAAGACAAAGAGAAACCTTCTTTCCGGCCTTAACGGTTCCATGGGCCTTGGCGGAGGCGGAATGCATTTCAGTGAAATAGCTCAGACCCCATGGCAGCAGTCCTTCTGGACCAACCTCGGCTACAGGACTTCCAAGACCAATACCTTCTTCAGCATCTACGAGGGTTTCTACAATACACCCATGACTCTGGACAATACCTTGAACGCTCCGGGCGATCTGAAGCAGGAGGGTAAAAGCCTGCTCAGGAATTTCTATCACAATTATAACGTAAAGCTTGGCAACGACTGGTTCATCGATGACAGGAACACGCTTGGCTTCATCGTATATGTGCCGGGTTCCTATTCGACGATGAACTCTGATGGAAGTTCCACCCGGCAGTGGGTTGTGGGAAAGAAGACCATGGACTCCGAGTCTGTGATTTCCAATCTTGACAACAGTATCCAGTACACCGCGAACCTGAATTATACCCATGTATTCGATCCGGCCAAGGCTTCTGAACTCACCGCCAACCTTGACTTCTACCGCAACAACGGCAAGGATCACAATGAGCAGAAGGATGAGACC
>JAGHUW010000101.1 GCA_018064625.1 Candidatus Cryptobacteroides equifaecalis
AGCTCCGAGCTGATGTCGTAGCTCATGTACATGACGCGGAAGCCTCTCCAGAGCGTGTCTATCGCAGGGATGCCTGCCTTCGCAAGGACATCTGTCCTGTGCGTGTAGTTCGTTTCGTTAGGGCAGAGGACTTCATCGCCCATGCGTTTTCCGTTGACGTAGAATTCGAAGAAGCCCAGTCCCGTGACGTAGGCCTTGGCGCTGCGAACCCTGCCGTCAAGGCTGAACTCCTTGCGGAGGAGGGGAGCGCACTCCACCTTCTGCTTGTCATACTCCTCCCCGTCCCACGGGGCTCCTATCCAGTCCGCCTTCCATGCCGGTCCGGTCTCGGCGCCGAGGCTGAGGCAGAGAAGCAGGGCCGATGCCGCTGCAAGAAGATAACGTCCTCTCATTTCTTTCTGATTATGGAAATACCGTCACGCAGAGGCAGAACCACCACTTCCACGCGCGGGTCATTTACTGCCATGTCGTTGAATTTCAGCAGGCCAACGGTCTGGGCATCGTGAGGAAGAGGGTCGGCGTACACCTTCCCGTCCCACAGGACATCGTCGGCCACGATGATTCCGCCCTTCCTCAGCATGGGCATCACCAGCTCATAGTACTCGCAATACTCCCTCTTGTTCGCATCGATGAACACCATGTCATATAATCCTTGACCCGAGTCTGGCGAAGCTTCCTTCACGTCCGCTGAATAGGGGGCAAACGCTCCCGTGAAGGAAGCTCCGCCAGACTTGCCGCCATTGTCCATGGCAGAAGGACAGACCCCTTCGGGAGCGTTAGCCCTATTTTCAGCGGACGAAGGGGTCTGTCCTTCAGCCGTAACAGGCGTGTTTGCTGCCGAAGCCAGAGCTGCCAGCGTATGTTTGGCGTCGCCTATGTGGAGGGTGATCATCGGGGCGACTCCCGCCCTTTCCCACGCCTCCCTCATCAGCTCCTCAAGCTCATCGTTGATCTCCAGAGTGTCGATATGCCCTCCGGCAGGCAGTCCGCTGGCCATGCAGATGGAAGAATATCCGGTGAAGGCGCCGATTTCGAGGATGCGCCTTGCCCCGCTGATCTGCACGAGCAGCTTCAGCAATTCTCCCTGTACACGCCCGGAAAGCATGCGCGGATAATTGGTACGTATGTTGGTCTGCTTCTCGAGCCAGTCCAGGGCCTCGTTCGCGAGGGAACTATGCGTCAACAGGTATTGTTCTGATGATTTCTGCATTTCTCTTGGCGAATGATTTTATTTCCATGTCTGTGAATCCGGCGCTCTTCGGGTCCTTGACCTTGCCCTTGGCGTAGTAGAGGACTTCATGTGAGTCTGCGCTGAGCAGCATCCTGTAGCATATCTTTCCATCGGAGGACAGAATGATTATGGGAACCACAGCCCCTTCCATGCACTGGGTGAATACAAGGTCTGCCCTGTCCTCATCGAAATATACGGACTTGCCCTT
This sequence comes from Candidatus Cryptobacteroides equifaecalis, assembly GCA_018064625.1. Classification (GTDB taxonomy): domain Bacteria; phylum Bacteroidota; class Bacteroidia; order Bacteroidales; family UBA932; genus Cryptobacteroides; species Cryptobacteroides equifaecalis. The sequence goes on from JAGHUW010000101.1 coordinate 1,440, forward strand.
GAGACTTGCAAGATTGTTGACGCCAAGTCCGGCATAACCTATGCGGTCAGACTCCATGCATTTTTCTGAGAATGACTGGATTACATCAAGATATGCACCCAGGTACATCAGCTCCTTTCCGGAAATGTTCCCATCCGGTGCCACAGGGATGCGCACAACCTCGAAAGGCTTTTCGAAATTGTTCTCGCTGTCCTTGTTGCCGCCTTTCTCAAGAGAGAGGAAAGCCACTCCGTCTTCGCTCACGAGGCGGAGGAAATAGAAATGGAAATCTTTGCTCTGTGCCTCGTAATCCGCAACTGAACAGAATTCGTATGGGGATACCCTCCACCTTGAGGAGATCTCGCTTCTCAAAGCGCTCTCCAGCGGAGAGTCGCTGCTGAGGACAACCTTGGTAGTATTTGTCGTGAAATCGGCCATCTTGGCCTTCTTTGTATATACTTTAGCCTGGCCCCAGCTGCATACGGGCGCCAGGACTATAAGCAAGGCGATTGTAAGTTTGGTAAAAGTTTTCATAAGAGTCTGAATAAAAATGTAAATACTAATATATGAATTTTTTTTTGAATATCTTTGTATGAATATACATACAAGACACAATCCATGCCAGATTACGTTGTATCAGCCAGAAAATATCGTCCGGACTCTTTTGAGACCCTCATAGGACAGGACAACATAGCCCAGACCCTCAAGAATTCGATACTGCGCGGACAGCTCGCCCACGCCTACCTTTTCTGCGGTCCCCGCGGAGTGGGCAAGACAAGTACGGCCAGGCTCTTCGCAAAGGCGATAAATTGCGAGCATCCCGGGGCCGACATGGAACCGTGCGGGCAGTGCGAGTCCTGCCTCTCGTTCCAGGAGGGCCGCTCCTACTGCATACACGAGCTCGATGCGGCTTCCAACAACGGCGTGGATGATATCAAGGCCCTGATGGACCAGGTGCAGATTCCCCCTCAGGTGGGCAGATATTCGGTCTATATCATAGACGAGGTTCACATGCTCACCCAGTCCGCCTTCAATGCCTTCCTCAAGACTCTGGAGGAACCGCCTGCGCATGCAATCTTCATCCTGGCCACGACGGAAAAGCACAAGATACTTCCTACCATCCTCAGCCGCTGCCAGACCTACGACTTCAACCGTATCAGCATCCCGGACATAGTGCGCAATCTTCGCGGGATCGCAGCCAAGGAGAATATCAAGATAGATGACGAGTCCCTGCACGTGATTGCCCATAAGGCAGACGGGGCCATGCGTGACGCTCTCACCATCTTTGACCAGACCGTTGCCTTCTGCGGCACGGATATCAAGGCGGCCGATGTGATGCATAACCTGAATGTTCTGGACTACGAGTACAGTTTCAGGCTTGTGGATGCCTTCCTTTCCGGAGATTACGCCACGGCCCTGCTGACCTTCGACGAGGTCCTTGCCAAAGGCTTCAATGACCTGCACTTCGTGTCGGCCATATCGTCTCATCTCAGGGATCTGCTGGTCAGCCGTACGGGAGGGCTCGAGGCTCTGCTGGACCTTCCGGATACCCTTAAGCAGCGTTATCGCGAGCAGGCGTCGCGCTGCAGTGTCAAGTTCATTTATGACGCTCTTGGCATCACTAGCCAGTGCGAGGCCGGCTACAAGGCCAGCATCAATCAGCGTCTGCACATCGAATACGCGCTGATGAAGCTCAGTTTCCTCAACCGTCAGCCGGATACTGCGGTGGCTTCGAAGGTGGCGGCTCCGGAGGTAGACAGGGGGCCCGCTCCTGATACAAGCTTCGCTCAAAGTCGCGAAACCCCTGTTACCTCCGGAGCAGCGCAGTCCAGCCCGAGGGAGGAAGGAAAGTCCGCTGCCACTACATCCGTCAAAGTCGTCGAGACCCCTGTCAGCTCCGAAGCAGCACAGTCCAGTCCGAGGGAGGAGGAAGCGGACGTCACTCCGAGAAGGAGGGCTCCAAAGACCGGAGCCTCGCTTTCGCTGACTGCTCTGATGAACGAAGACAGCGAGGCTAAAAAGCCGGAGAGAAAGAATACGGACAACAGACCGTTGCCTTCAGAGGAGGCGCTGCGCTCGGCATGGAAGGCCCTTGCTGAGCAGACGGCCCAGCCGCGCCTGTCCAACGCCCTTCTCAACTCCACCCTTGAGATAAAGGAGGAGGACGGCGGCAAACTTGTGGAGTTCTCCGTGACCAACGAGGCCCAGAAGCGCTGGATAGAGGAAAAGATACTCAGGGATCTCGAGGGCCGATACTGCAAGATACTGGACTGCGCAAAGATACGCATCCAGCCTTACGTTGTGCCTATGGAGCAGACAGAGGTAAGGATCTACATGCCTTCGGAGAAGGCTGAGGATCTCATGCAGAAAAATGACGAGGTCAAGAATCTTGTCATCGACCTTGGATTGGAGATCAGCTAATTGGATTCTATTTTCGAGAGCACGGACCTTTCGGACTCGCTGAGTTCCTCCAGCCTCTCGTCAACCGCCGGTCTGTTGAAAACAATGTTGTGGCCGGCATGGTTTTCCATGACCTTGGCAGATCCTGTCTCGAAGACGGAATGGATGTCTGTGATCAGCCTGTCTCTTACCTTGTTGATCTCTGCAGAGTGTGAAGGGATGTTCTCGTCGTGATATCTGGCCTTGCCCAGCTTGAACTTCATCTTGTCATTGAAGCTCTTTCCGCTCAGGTTGATGCCCGGTTTCACTCCGAACGGGCATTTTACCAGGGAAACATGATAATTGAAGGAACCGTTCATGTTCTGGATGCCGGCCAGAACGGCTGACCAGTTCTCCAGCTTCAGCAGGAACGGGAAGATTTCCACGGAGTTGTTTTTGAGCAGGGCTTCCACCTTGAGTTTCTTGATGCTTGCATGTTTTGCGTTCTTCACCCAAAGGAGGCGGGCTATGTTGGTGACAGTCTTGTTCTCATTGAAATGGAGGTTTTCTCCTGTGAGACGCAGGACACCGTCAATGGTCGGGGTGAGAAGATTCATGTTCTCATCGAAGCAGCTTGTTGCGGCAAGCTCGCAGTTGAACATGCCGTCGAAAGACTTCAGCACCGGTCCCAGGTCGTCTATGTTCGGGACTATGTCCAGGATTTCCGAGGCGGACAGTTTCCTCATATCCAGATTGAATCCGGCATGGATGCGCCCGTCGGTCTCTGCGGAGGAGAGGAAACCTTCTGCATTGATGTTGCCGGCTGATGTAAGGGCCTTCACCTCGGTCAGCTGCAGGCAGCGGTCCATGAGGCGGAGTTTGGCGTCGAAACCGTTCATCTTTATGCTGCTGAATGTGGCACTGCCCATGTTCACGTTTCCGTCAAGATCCCATTTGCTCAGATTCCTGCGCAGCATCACGGCCGGGTCCACCTGATTCTTCTTCTGGAGTTCCTGGTTTGCACTTATGAAATGAGGCAGTTTCGGCCCGTGAGGGTTCTGTCTGAGGAAACGCCAGATGGAATCCGGCATCATTTCCGGGTGGAGTCTGTTGAGCGAGTCCAGCATGGTGACGAGCCTTCTTCTCTTGTGCAGTTCGGCCATTTCAGCCCTGGCGGAAAGTCTGATGTCCTTCATGGCAGACTTCAGTCCGCCGAATTTGGCGTTCAGGCTTTCGTTCCCGCTCTCTATCGTGATGACAGGGATTACCTGCATGGCTTCGGAAGGTTCCAGATGCATGTTTGTCTCGGATCCTTTTATCTCGGCGCTGAAACCGTCACTGCCCTTGAAACTTGCTTCGGCTACGGAAAGAAGCACGTTCAAAGGATAATACCTGAGGGTGTCTCCCAATTCGACCTTGTCTGAGGAATTCTGAAGGAGCACTGAGATATCGTCTCCCTTTACATCCATGAGCTTTCCGTAGCGGAATTTCACGTCGTTCATGGAAACCCTTGCCCCGAGGCTCCTGTCCTTTACCGTGACGTCTTTGCGGAAACGGTCGTCCATCAGGGCCGTGCGTATCTGAGCCTTGCCTATGCTGGCGTCGAGCTCATCATCGTAGGAAATGAGTCTGATGCCTTCCATGTCGGCATTGGCGGTCACGTCGGCATTGGCGAAGTTGTACTTGTCTATCTGGGAGAGGTTGAACTTCCCCTTGGCATCGAGCTTCAGCGCACCGGCCATGAGTATGTCGAAGTGCTGTCTGAAGACCATGCCCAGGCTGTCAAGTTTGGCGTCAAGCAGGCAGCTGACATCTGCCAGAGGGTCCTCTCCGCGTATGTCGCTGATGGTGCCGGATGCGTCGAGGTCTATTCCGGGGGCCTTGAGGTGGCAGATGGCCACGGCGGCATCTATCTGCCCGCCCTGCTCTCCGCTCAGAGTTGTCTTGAAAGCGATTCTCGGCACGTAGTCGAATTCGCTGTGGCGTATGAAGCACTCCGGGATGTCAACGCTTGCGCTGAATGCCGGGAGCTGGCCTTTTCTCGGGTTGTAATATCCGTTCACATCTATTCCGGTGCTGAAGCGCATGTCCGTGCTGAGGACCCTTGAGTCTTCGATCACCTTGTAGATGTAGTTGTCCAGGACATCCTGCACGTCTATCGGAGGTATCTCCACGTGGCCTTTCATCTTGAGGTTCCTGTCCAGCTCCAGGTGCATGTCTGTCCTCAGACCTACGGTGGCTACGTTCATGGACAGGCCATGCAGGTCAAGGGCGAGGGCTCCGTTGAGTCTGTTGCGTGCGTCTATCTTTCCTCCAAGGTCGAATGGCACCATGATGCGTCCGTGGTGCTCCGTGGCCATCAGGGTTATTGCCTTGGCGTCAATGTCTATTTTTCCGCGCAGCCCGTTGACGCTGAAATGGTCCAGGTCAAAATTCAGAGTGTCTCCGGCCATGCGCCCTTCCACCTGCAGGGAATCTACGGACATTGTGAAGGCACAGTGCTGGAAACGTGTCGTGTTCAGTTTGCCGTCAAAGACGAAGTCCTTCAGACGCAGGGTCGCGTGTATGTCCTGCTGCTCGTCATCATATACGATATGGGGATTCCCGGCCAGCTTCATCTTGCGGAAATCCATGCGTGGAAGCCTGAATGAATGCATCGCACGCCTCTTCTTTGCCTGGTCTGCAGTCTCGGAGCCTCCCATGTCCACCTTCATGCTGTCCCAGTTGCTTGAGCCGTCGCTGGAGATGTGCATGGACATGTAGGGGTGGAGAAGCTCTATGTCATTGAGTTTCAGTACTCCTCTCAGCATTGAGAGGGGAGTCACTGATGCACTGTACCTCTCGAAGCAGGCTATGGTGTCCGCCTTGGTGGGGTAGGTGAGCACGAGGCTGTCCATATCCATGCTGACCCTTGGAAAATGCCTGAAAAGTGAAATGGATGCTCTGCTGAAGGACATCTGCCCGTCAAAGAACTTGGATGAGTTCTTCTCGATGAGGCGCTGGCTCACCTTGGGGGAGAGCAATACCTTTGCACTTATGCTGATGGCCGCCATGAGACCTATCATCACGCCCAGCACTATCGATGCGATTATCGCTATTTTCCTTACGGGTATTTTCTTCCAATCCATTTTCCTGACTTTTTTAAACTTATATGTTCGGAATGATCCGTTTCACAATGACGATGCAAAGATAAAAAAACATTGCTTTCCGGCGAATTTGTTATCTTTGTTTTCTGACGGATATATTTCCGGATCATGACTATGGAAGAAACGATGAACTGTCTGCTTATATATTTTACCGGCACTTACAACACGAGATATCTTACGGGAAAGCTGAAGGACAGGCTTGTGTCTCAGCTTGGATGGAATGTAGACGTGTATGAGATAGATCCTCTGAATACCGAACGCCTGGAACTGGGGAACTATGACATCATAGGCCTGGGCTATCCCATACATGGTTACTGCGCCCCGTATGCCTTTCTCAGGTTCATAAGGGCGCAGCGTTTCCCTGCTGGCATGAAGGTGTTCATCTACAAGAATTCCGGAGAGACGGAGACCGCCAACGACGCATCTTCCAAATATGTGGTCCGAAAGCTGCGCAGAGACAGGGCCGATGTGAGCAACGAGTATCATTTCATCATGCCTTATAATATCCATTTCCGCTTCGATGAATATCTCGTGAAGGAAATGCTCATTATGGATGACAAGCTGATGGATATACTCGTGCATGAAATCAGCCATGGCATAAGGAATTTCAAAAGGTATGCTCTCTGGCCGAGGCTGGTCTCCATGGTTGTTTCGCGTCCGCAGTATATAGGAGGGGATGTGAACTCTTTTCTGTACAGGGTCGATGAGGACAAGTGCAATGGTTGCGGGCTGTGCATGAAGCGCTGCCCTACGCAGAATATATATAAGGATGCGGACGGGAAGATCCGTTTCCATCATCACTGCCTCATGTGCATGCGTTGTTCCTTTTTCTGCCCTACGGATGCTTTTCACATAGGATTCCTCGAGGATTGGGGGTGGAAGGTGAACGGAGCTTACAACTTCTCCAAAATTGAGAAGATACAATATGAAAAGCCGTATATCACAGATGATAC
>JAGHUW010000068.1 GCA_018064625.1 Candidatus Cryptobacteroides equifaecalis
GCAGCCAAGATTCAGATTCTCTACTGCAGCCAAAACAACCTTGAGGAGCTACCGGAAGAGGTGAAGAACTTCAAGGCTATGGGACTGATAGACCTCATGAGCAACAAGATCAGCAAGGTTGCGCCTTTCGGCCACGACATCAATCTTGTGGACTGTTATCTTGACAACAACAAGATAACGAGCATAGGAAGAGACGAGGATGGATTCTTCTGCGGCATCGAGGATATAGAGACCTTCTCGGCTTCATACAACCAGATGACAGAGATGCCGGACATCTTCACCTCCAAGTCAAGGTTCATCATGGGAAGCGTGGACTTCTCCTACAACAAGATAAGCCAGGTGGAGAATGCAGGCACCGGAAACTACCGTGGTCTCAAGGTATCCACACTCACTCTTGCCAACAACCCTATCACAGTCTTCCCTAAGGAATTCTCGGAATCAAGCTCGATAGTTTCATTCTTCAACATGAGGGGATGTTTCATCAACGAGGTTCCAAAAGAGGCATTCGAGGGAGAGACAATGATCAACACCACATCGATAGACCTCAGCTACAACCACCTGAGCAAACTGCCGTCCAGCACTTTCAACGGCACACATCTTCCGTACCTCTACGGTGTTGATCTTGGATACAACCGTTTCACCAACTTCCCTTACGAAGTTCTGGACTCTGCATACCTCACAGTATGTTCACTGCGCGGACAGAGAGATAGCAACGGAAACCGATGCCTGCGCGAGTGGCCTCAGGGCATATACCAGCACAAGGGCCTCAGGGGCCTGTATCTCGGATCCAATGACCTGAGGAAGATCAGCGATACCATCTCCCCTCTGATCTACTTCCTCGACATCAGCGACAACCCAAACATCACCTTCGATGCCAGCGACATCTGCTATGAGTGGAGAATGGGTGCATATATCCTGATTTATGACAAGACACAGAACATCATCAACTGTGACTACATGCTTCAATAAAAGAGAAATGAAAAGGAACAAGATAAACATATTCAGCTTCGCGATGCTCACACTCTCCCTGCTGGCATGCAACAGGGTGCAGCAGAAGCTGCCTTTCAGCATGGACAAGGACCACATCGATGTCAATGCTGAGGGAGGAAGTTTCAAGATAAGCCTCAAGTCCTCTGAGAACTGGACTGCCAGTTCAGACAATCCATGGGTCACAGTATCTCCTGCAAACGGACCGGCCTCAGCCGAATGTGAGATAACCGTGGATTCTACAGTGGTCAGCACCCCTAGAAGCGGACTTGTCCGCTTCAGAAACACTGCCTCTGGAGAGAATCTTGATGTCACCCTTTCTCAGGACGGTTACGGCTACAACCTCAGCCCGGATAAGAATTCAGTGACCATAGGCCACTATGACCGCCCGGAGAAAAGAGAGTTCGAGATGACCGTGAGGACCAACGTGCCTTTCAAGGTCAACATTCCGCAGGAAGCATCCAAATGGCTAAGCTGCGAGGTGCCGGAATTCAGCCTCGACAGGGGTTCACGCCCGCGTGACGTGAAGATAAAGTTCAAATGGGGCATCAACTCCGTCCCTCTGAGCAGGGAGACCAAGGTTATCTTTGAGGCCTACACCCTGGACGGAGTAAGTTCCAAGGTGCTTGAAGTCAAGCAGGATGCCGCCCCGGAGATCGTCCCAGGACATGATGGTGACTCTACAGTTGTACTATCCATCGCAAGGAACATAGGCCTTCTGCAGGAGATGGTATCCGCTGAGCCAATGAAGAACTGGGACAATGTGCAATTGTGGGAGGAGACCGACCCGGGCTACACCCCGGAGAAGAAAGGCAGGGTGAGAAGAGCTTACTTCGGCCTTTTCCAGACCACTGAGGAAATCCCTTACGAGGTACAGTATCTCACAGAGGCAGAAGAACTTATATTCTTCTCAAACGTAAACTCATTCATTTACGACCTCTCCATCGGAGAGCATGTCTGCAAGCTTACCAATCTCAAGAGACTCACCGTTTCCGCATACGGTATCTCAACACTCCCCAACGAGATGAAGAACCTCAAGAACCTGGAGTGGCTGGATCTGTCCTGCAACAACTTCAGCTCGCTTCCGTCAGTTCTCACACCCGAGAACTTCCCTAAACTCCACGCCCTTCTTCTCAACACCTGCCAGAGAGGCTACGTCACAGATCTCAGCAACACTGTGCGCAAGGATCTGGCCGGCTTCAAGGGGCAGTTCCCTCAAAGGCTCCTGGAGTGGGAGAAGCTAGACACGCTCAGGCTCTCAGTGAATTATTTTGAAGGGAACATGCCAGACATGAAGGACTATCCCGTCCGCTACACAGAGCAGGACTGCAAGGAAATGAATCTCCCACCTGCATTGATTGGCACACCTAAGGTGCTCCCTAACATCAAATATTTCGCATTCAACCTTAACAGGATGTACGGAGAGCTCCCGGACTGGATTCTTTACCATCCTAACCTCACAAGCTGGAGTCCGTACGCCCTCTGTTACCCTCAGGAAGGCAGGGCAAGTAACGGAACCATAGCCCAGTTCAGCAACGTCCCTGTAAACATGGATTACTATTGGGAATTCTACAAGGGATACAAGGAACACGAAGACATCTATATAGGAGACTGACAATGAAGAATCTTAAAACAGCATACATTCTGGCGGCCTGCCTTATGCTGCCGCTCGCCTGCACCAAGGAACTCCCCACTCCGCAGGAGAAGGAGATATCCGTCAAGGATGCGGCAGTGAAGGGCGAACTTCTCATCAAGTTCAGCCCGGAAGCGGCCGGAATACTCGCCGAGGCCGGAATCACCAAGTCCGGGATAAGCTCGGTGGACAGGATACTCGAAATCGCCGGAGCCTACGAGTTCCAGCGCGTCTTCCCTGTGGACCCGAGGAACGAAAAGCGCACCCGCGAGGCAGGCCTGGACCTCTGGTACATCGTCAGGTTTGACGCCGAGAAGGACATCGAAGAGGTCGGACGCGAACTCGCAGCCCTCGGGGAGGTCAGCAGCGTGGAATACAACCATACCATCAAGAGGGCGTACAACGAGGGGAAAAAGGCTATTCCCTACATCGCCGGGAACGCTGTCACCAAGGCCTCTTCCGGAGCAGACTTCAACGACCCTCTCCTCCCACTCCAGTGGAACCTGATCAACGAGGGCAATCTTTGGGATCACGGTTTCCTCAAGGGTGCAGACGTCAACGTGGCAGATGCGTGGAAGGTGAATACCGGATGCCCGGAGGTGATCGTGGCCGTGGTCGATGAAGGTATTTTCTACAATCACCCGGACCTCGCCGCAAGCATGTGGCACAACGAGGGAGAGACTTTCGCCTCTCATGAAGACAACGACGGCAACGGCTACCCTGGAGACTACTACGGCTTCAACTTCGTGAGCGGTACCGGACAGATATCCTACTCGCTCTCTGCAGACACCGGCCATGGCTCGCATGTTGCAGGCATCATAGCCGCGCAGAACAACAACGGCGAGGGAATCAGCTCCATTGCCGGAGGTAACGGAAACATCCCAGGCGTGAAGGTGATGTCATGCCAGATCTTCAGCGGCAACTACGTATCCTCCATCCTTGCAGAGGTACAGGCTATAAAGTACGCTGCCGACAACGGAGCAGTCATACTCCAGTGCAGCTGGGGTTACGTTTCCAGCAAGGCCGACCAGTATGACTGGTCCCCTCAGTACGGAGACGACGAATCCTGGATGAAGGATAACCCAATAGAAAAGGATGCCCTCATGTATTTCATCAACACAGCCGGATCGGCCAACGGCCCTATAGAGGGCGGCATAGGTGTGTTCGCGTCAGGAAACGAGAGCGCGGCTGCGGCAGGTTACCCTGGAGCATACGGAGACTTTGTATCCGTAATCGGCACTGCACCTGACTACACCCCAGCAGTTTATACCAACTACGGCTGGAGAACGAACATCTGCGCTCCAGGAGGAGATCAAGACTATTTCTATGACCATATTGACGATAGCGGTGTCAGGGGCACAATAGGATGCATACTTTCAACCGTGCCTTACCAGATATCTGAGAGCGGCTATGCCTACTTCGAGGGAAGCTCAATGGCAACCCCTCACGTTTCGTCAGCACTCGCACTCGCAATTTCCCACGCACGCAGCAATCACCGTCACCTCAAGGCCCAGGATTACATAAAGCTGCTCTACGACAGCGCTACAGACATAGACGGATACATGGAAGGCACCAAGTACTACTATAAGTATGTGGCAGACCTTGGTGAGAACCATAAGAAGAAAATGGACCTGAGCAGTTTCAAGGGGAAGATGGGTTGCGGACAGCTCAATGTGAGCGCACTCCTCGACAAGGTTTCAGGGGCAGGACTCCCTATGAAGTTCCCTAACGTGCTCGTGGCTCCGGGTGAGTCACTTACCTACGACTCTGAAATGTACCTCGGCAGCCTGAGTACGCCATCAGTCAACATCTCGGACACATCCGTAGCAAAGTGCACTGTATCAGGGACAAAGGTAAAATTCACCGGAATCAAGGAGGGCCGTACAAGCTGCAGCATCTCAGCCGGTGGCAAGACTCAGGATTTCACAATAACCGTTAAAGAGACTTCAGGAAATGGCTGGCTATAGAAAAATAATATCAGCGCTGCTCACTGCAGTGGCAATCCTCACAATGTCTTCCTGCCAGAAGGCTGAGCTTCCGGAACCGGAACCACAGCTTGCTGTGAATTTCACGAACACTTCCGGAGAATGGGAACTCAAGACATGGAACGGGAACGACATGAGCGACACCCCCATGCATCTTACCCTGAAGGCGAAGAAATTCACTATCGTTCAGACAATAGGATCAATGTATCCTGAGACATTCACCGGTTCATACAATATTTATGAAGAGGAAGGACTTGGAATGATAATCAGGGGTATCTACGACTATACCTACGAATATTGGGCTAACCGCTATATCATCAGTTCCCTCACCGCAAGTTCAATGGAGTGGACAACTGTGGGCAAAGATGAGATTCTTACGTTCAAAAAAGTAATTGAGACGTACTGAACCATTGATTTTTACAAGAAATTATCTTAATTTTGCAGATAGAGTTTAGTAGAAGTAGGAATTGGGGTATTAGTGTTTGTTTCATTGCTCTCCTTTCTATGCCGCTTGCGGCCCAGAATACCTTGTCAGGTAGGGCCCCACGGTATATCCAAGTAGATTCACTGGTAAAACATTCCCCTATAGTGGCAGAAGATGATGACCCTGTCGTTGTCACTTATCGTGTATCCAATAGTAGCGGCCACACGATAATGTTTGATGGTATACATACCTCGTGCAGCTGTGTTGAGGCGGAAGTGATTCCCCCAAGGCTGAAAGCGGGAGACAGTGCGGAGGTAAGGGTCACCTACAGACAGAAAGGGCACCCCGGAAGGCACGAGAGGACCATATGGCTGAGTTCAAAGGATAAGGAATACGCAAGGCTGACTCTGATTTCAGAAGTCACACCCTCGATGGACAGGGCAGCGGATTACCCTCAGTCCTTCGGGCTCTTGAGACTGACAAGGAAGTCGGTCCGATTCAGAAAAGGAATCAGGTCCGTGGAGAGGATTGCTTGTTATAACGCCTCAACCGATGCGGTGCAGGCTGAAGTCATGGAAGGTTTGCTTCCCAAAGGAGTGAAGGCAGGTTTCGAAAAGAGACTGCTGCTTCCGGGAGAAGAGACGGACATGGTTGTGGAATATGACGGTGGAGAGGGAGTACACGTCTCAGACAAGGCTTTCAGAATCAAGATCATTGGAACCGGCTTGCCGGCCCATGAGAGTTATATAGAGCTGTACTTTGAATAAGTATTATTATTGTTATATTATGCGTTTCAACAAAATGATCTTCGCAGCATTTGCTGCGACCGCACTTCTTGCTGGATGCCAGAAGTACGATGACACCGCTATCAAGGGCGACATCAGCTCTCTTGATAACCGTGTGACCAAACTTGAGGGTACGGTAACTAACCTCGAGGGTGCAATCAATAATCTTAAGCTTGCGGTTGAAAAGAATTACGCTGTAACCAAGACTGAAAAGACAGCCAACGGCTACAAGATCATCTTCTCGAACGGCGAGTCCATCGAACTTCTCAACGGAGCACAGGGTGCTCAGGGCGAGAAAGGCGAGAAAGGTGACAAAGGTGACAAAGGTGACAAGGGTGACAAAGGTGACAAGGGTGACAAAGGTGACAAGGGTGACACCGGCGCTACCGGCACTCAGGGTCCTCAGGGTCCAGCAGGAGACAGCTTCATCAAGTCTATCGAGGAGACTCCTGATTTCATCATCATCACTCTCGTAGACGATTCAGAGTTCCTTCTCCCTGTAGTTCCACGCGTTGTAATAGGACAGGTATCCGAGGAAGGCGAAGAGCCAAGCTTCATCGCCCTCCAGCTCGGCGAGAATGATATCGAGCTCACCGTTCCTTCAGTGAATCTTGCCAGCCTCACTGCAGTGGTTTACGCTACCAACGGTGTAACATCATCAGTTGTAACCAAGGGTATGACTACACTCGGATGGCCTGTAAAGGTTGCCAAGACCTGGGATTGCGTTACCGTAACCGTACCAGAGGAAGTTGCAAAGGGATCAACTGCACTTCTCGAGGTTAAACTCACCAAGAAGGATGGCAGCACCTACAGCTCAAGCAAGGCTCTCGTTTACGCAATGACAGACGATCAGGCTTACGAGCTTTTCGCTCAGGAGCTTGAGAGTCTCCAGCAGCAGTGGACAATGGTTTACAACGCAACTGTAAACAACGAGGAAGACTACAATAAATACGGTGAGCTTGAGAAATACCAGACTCTCATTGAAAACACTTCTGCAGCTCTTTCAGCAGTGTCACAGACAATCCAGATCAAGCAGACATGGGCTCAGGAAGCTTACGAAGCAGGTACTCTTGCTCAGGAGCTTGACGAGATTCTCGCATCATTCGAGACAGATATCCAGATTCCTCTCACTCAGGCTCTCAACGTTTACAACGATGGCATCAAGGCGATCGACAACGATCTCGCTTACGAGCTTTTCGCTCAGGAGTTTGAGAATCTCCAGCAGCAGTGGACAATGGTTTACAACGCAACTGTAAACAACGAGGAGAACAATGAGAAATACGGCGAGAACGAGACTTACCAGGATCTTTGCACAACTGTAGGCGGCCTGCTTTCAGGTATCCAGCAGACAATGGCTACCAAGAGCACATGGGCAGATGAGTCTTACGCTGCCGGCACACTCGCTGAGGAGCTCGATGAGATTCTCTCGACATTCGAGCAGGACATTCAGATTCCTCTCACACAGGCTCTCAATGTTTACAACGATGGTGTAGCAGCTCTTGATCAGGCCGCAGCTTACGAGCAGTTCGCAAAAGAGCTCGAATCTAACCAGGCAATGTGGACTCAGCTCGGAAACAGCACCTTTGGTTCTATTGCAGAGAAGCCTTACTACCAGAAAGTTGAAGACGAGCTTTATTCAACTTACACTGCATTCCAGCAGAGCTTTGCTACGCTCCAGACATGGGCTGACGA
>JAGHUW010000076.1 GCA_018064625.1 Candidatus Cryptobacteroides equifaecalis
ATATGCAGTATATCTATTTCGTGTTTGTCCCTGAGGACTATGTAGAGCCAGCTGTAACCGAGGAACAGGCTAAGAACGCTATTACCGGCAAGACCTTCTATGCGTCAAGTTTCGGCTGGTGGGGCGAAGGATGGGAGTATTTTGATGCTGTCGAGGCTCTGAGCGATGGTGACGAGATCACATTCAAGGCCGACGGAACACTCGTCCTCGAACTTGGCGAGAAGAACGATATCTACAATGACGGTATAACCGGAGGTGAAATCTGGACTGTTACCGGTAATGAGAAATGGTCTGTCGTCTCCGAGGGCGCAAGCGTCTTCGTACAGTTCGCAGACGGAGGATTCCCGCTCATGCTCGCAGGAAAGCACGATGATCCGGAACTCGTTCACAATGGTCTCAACGGCAAGTGGACAATTACAAGCATCGATGGGGAAGGAACTGTCCGTCTCGATTTCGAGCAGCCATTCTCATCACAGTGGTTCACCGTGTTCCTCAGCCCTGCTGAGTAAAAGACAGAATAAGCATCAGAGATGAAAAGATTCTTTTTCACAGCATGCATAATGCTGATCCTGATGTCTTGCACCCGCAAGGATCCCGTATATTGGTTTGATGCGGGATCCTCAGACGGTGCTGCTGGAAGCAATATCCCGTACTATCCGGAGAAACCTTCAAGCGGTGGAGAAGAGGGCGGTGAGGAAACGAAGGGATATGCTCCGCAAGGATATGATCTTGTATGGAGTGACGAATTTGACTCTCAGTCCAATATGTATTCAAAGTGGAGCTTTGAGAAAGGAGGCACAGGCTGGGGCAATGAAGAACTTCAGTACTATTGCGAAAATGGCGTATATTCACCTACCGGTCAGCAGACGGCTTCTGTCAGCAACGGCACACTGAAGATCAAAGCATACAAGATTACACCTTCATCATCTTCGGCGAACCGTGAATTCATCTCAGCCAGAATGAACACCAAGGAAGGTTGGGAGCATGGTTATGTAGAGATGAGGGCGCGCCTTCCAATGACGAAAGGCTGCTGGTCTGCATTTTGGATGCTGCCACTTGATGGTCCGTACAACGTATTGGATCCATCGGGGTGGGGGGCCGAGATAGATATTATGGAATATGTTCCTGGCGATAACGCCAAGGCCGTCTATTTCTCTGCGCACAGTCACGACGCAACACCTGCGGCAGGGAAGGATACCGGCTACACTGACCCGACCACACATAAGCTATATTCGTTTTGCCAGGCTGGGAATGTGTCTCTGCCAAACAACTGGCACTGTTATGGTATGGAATGGACCCATGAGTTCATCCGCGGATATATTGATGGCACAGAGTACTTCTATGCCCCAAATCCGATGCCGGACACCCCGAATCAATTCTTCTGGCCTTTCGATCAGAAATTCTACCTTAAACTCAACCTTGCCATCGGAGGAAGCTGGGGGGGAACTCCTGCAGCAGATTTCACCGAAGAAACCTACGAAATAGATTGGGTGAGAGTATATCAGAAATAATAATCAATACATGAAAAGATTGCTTACTGTCGCTCTGGCGGCTTTTTCTATCCTTCCATTCAAAGGCGGAGCCCAATGTATCAGAAAGGACCCGCAGGTTGAGGCGCAAGTTGAGTCGATACTTGCGGGAATGACGCTGGAGCAGAAGGTAGGGCAGATGTGCGAGCTCACGTACGATGTGGTGGCGGGGGAACCTTATCTTACCACGGAGGCACTGCAGGAAGTTTTCGGCAAGTATAAAGTCGGGTCGATTCTGAATGTACCGAAAGACCTGGCACAGACCCCCGAGGTCTGGTCTGAAATCATCCGCACCCTCAACTCTGAATCCGTTTCTCTTGCAGGCATCCCTCAGATTTACGGAGTAGACCAGATTCATGGCGGCACCTATACATATGGTGCGACCCTGTTTCCCCACGAAATAGGTCAGGGTGCGTCGTTCAATATGGAGATTCCCCGTCGGATTGGAGAAATCACCGCATATGAGAGCCGCGCATGTCTCATTCCATGGGTGTATTCCCCAGTCATGGACCTGGCCCGTACACCACTGTGGTCCAGAATGTACGAGAGCTTTGGAGAGGATGTGCTGGTGAACGCCATAATGGCCTCCGAACTGACAAAAGGCCTTCAGGGCGAGGATCCCAACCATATCGGCATGTACAATGTCGGAGCCTGTCTCAAGCATTTCATGGCCTATGGAGCATCAGTTTCCGGGAAGGACAGGACGCCGTCCAGCGTGTCGTATCGTGAATTGATGGAAAAGTATTTCCAGCCGTTCAAAGCCTGCTGTGAAGCTGGCGCTCTCAGCGTCATGGTCTGCTCAGCGAACAACTGTGGAATGCCTTTCCACGCCAATCGTCTCCTTCTTACAGAATGGCTTAAGGAGGGTCTGGACTGGGATGGCATGATAGTCACCGACTGGGCGGACATTGATTTCCTGTGGAAGAGGGATCATGTGGCGGAAAACAAGAAGGACGCGATTGAAATGGCCGTCAATGCTGGCATCGACATGGCGATGGATCCATATTCGACCGAGTTTTGCCCTCTGCTTATAGAACTCGTGAATGAGGGGCGTGTATCCCAAGACAGAATCGACGATGCTGTACGTCGTATCCTGCGTCTGAAGATACGAGTCGGTCTGATGCAACGCGATACATGGGACATTCCATATGAGGCCCCGAAGAAAAAAGGCCGTGCAGGGAAGGCGCAGCCTCGTGACCTGAAGTCAATGTATGATAAAATCCGTGACGATGCTTTTGCGCAGGAGGCAGTGAATATGGCACAGGAATGCATGGTCCTTTTGAAGAACACGGATTACGTCCTGCCGCTTAAGAAAGGAACGAAATTGTTTGTCTGCGGTCCGAATGCAGACAGTTTCCGTACAATGAACGGCGGGTGGAGCTATACATGGCAGGGACATAAGACAGATGAGGTGTGTCGCTCAATAGGCAAGTACCACACCTTCTATGAGGCTATTGCCGATAAATTCGGCGCACAGAACGTAGAGTTCAGCGAGATGGTCCGCTACGACCAGTCTGACTTCAGACTAGATTCTCCAGTGATTGATACCCTGGGTCATGACGGTGCTGCTATAGCGGACAAGATAGCGCATGCCGACGTAATTATTGCTTGTGTAGGAGAGAATTCATACGCCGAGACGGTAGGTAATATCGATGATCTCACGCTGTCAAGAAATCAGATGGAGATGGTGAAATCACTTGCTGGCTATGGCAAACCGATTGTACTGGTGCTCAATGAGGGCCGTCCGCGTATCATTTCAGAAATCGAGCCTCTGGCGCAGGGCATCATCCAGACATTCCTTCCTGGAAACTATGGTGGTGACGCCCTTGCAAACCTTCTTTCCGGCGAGGCGAACTTCTCGGCCAGGATGCCATATACCTATCCAAAATACCATGGATCCTTCATAACCTACGATTGCAAGCCGTGCGAGTATGCGGAGACGATGGAGGGTGTGTACAATTACGAGGCAAATACCACCGTCCAGTGGCCGTTCGGCTTCGGACTTTCATACTCGGATGTGAAGTATTCCGGACTTACAGTCAATCAGGATCAGGACATGCTTACCTTCACCGTAGATGTGGCTAACGATTCTGATTATGCGACGAAAGAACCAGTATTGCTGTTTGTGTCCGATCTTGTTGCCAGACTGACTCCTGATATCAGACGGCTCAGAGCATTTACGAAGATTGACCTTGCGCCGCATGAGACCCGTTCCGTGACATTGACTGTCAAGACGTCGGACCTCGCCTATGTCGACGAGCAACTCAATTGGGTTCTTGAACCGGGAGAGTTCAGAGCGACCGTCGCGGATCAATCGGTCATATTCCGACTTTAGTTTCTTTAGATTTTTGCCTTTTATCAGTTGCTTATACATATATGACTGTCAGGGACTTCTTTATTGTTGCGTTGGGCATGGCCGCAGTTCTTTCGTGTGCTCCCTCCCCGAAGGAAAACCTTCCGGTTGTCACCTGGATTGAAGGTGCTCCACAAGGTAATCGGGCTGTTCACACCATCATGATAACCAATGCTTCCGCGTTGCCACAGGACTGGACTATATACTGCTCACAGATGCCTGCCGGGGTGAACACTCTCGAAGGGTCAGATGCCAACTTCATCGAGTATCAGGCGAACCTGCATAGAATCACGCCTGCACAGAGTGAAATCGTCAAGGACACTTTGGTTGTGCGATACTCTGCCCAGAAACTTCGTAGACGCTCATGGGCTCCCGAAGGATTTGTCCTCAAGACCAGAGATACACAGAGCAGACTGAAGGCAGAATATGTATTTCTTCCTCTTGAGGCAGATGGTGACAGATGGTATGCTTATAATGAGGAACATAAGATCCCTTCCGAAGTTGCCAAGTCCGCCATTGTCCCGACTCCGAAGAACAGAGTCAGCGAAGACCGTCCTCAAGGATGGTACAAAGTCGTCGTGACGGAAAGCGGAGAAGAAAAGATCGAAGCGGAAGACGAGGACGGCAGATTCTACGCAAGGACCACGCTTGATCTTCTGAAGGAAAACTATGCTCCAGGCCATATTCCTGCCACAGAGATAGAAGACTGGCCGGACTTTCAATACCGTGGGTTCATGCTTGATGTATCCAGAAATTTCACGACAAAGGAGTGTCTTCTTCGCCTTATTGACGTGCTTGCCCGTTACAAGGTCAACTACCTGCACCTCCATTTCGGAGATGACGAGGGCTGGCGCGTGGAGATCGACGGCATACCGGAGCTGACAAGCGTCGGAGCATTCCATTCCCTTGACCCGGATGAGCAGCTCCAGCCCTCTTACGACGGATGTGCCGACCCTGAGGATAATGAGTCCAGCGCAAACGGGTATTACAGCAGAGAGGACTTCAAGGAGATTCTCCGCTATGCCTGGGAAAGACGTATTCGCGTGATAGCGGAATTTGACACTCCTGGCCATAGCCGTGCGGCAATCTATGCGATGAAGGCCTATGAGAGAAGGACTGGGGATGCGTCTATGAGGCTCCAAGATCCGGAGGATGACTCAAAGTATTACACAGCCCAGGGCTACACCGACAATGTGATGAACGTTGCGATGGAATCTGTCTACACCTTTGTGGAGAAGATTTTCGACTCTCTTATCGCTATTTATGATGAGGCCGGTGTCCCTCTTCCTGCAATCCACATCGGAGGAGACGAGGTGCCTCCTGGCGCATGGCATGGGAATGAACTCCATGGCATGTTCCTAGGCCGTGTCGCAGATATCGCGGTGAAGAAGGGAGTGAAAATCTGTGGCTGGCAGGAAATCGCTGCCGCGAAAGATCCGTCAGTCGCGCAGAAACTCAGGAATGTCATGTTCATGAACAACACCTGGAGTACTCTCGGACAAAACGAAGACCTCCCATGGCGTCTTGCGGCTCAGGGCTATCCTACCGTCATGTCCAATGTACAGTACACCTATGCGGACCAGGCATATTCCGACAGCAAGTGTGAAACAGCGCACAACTGGGCGTGCTATACGGATGATTTCAAGGCTTTCGATTTTCCTGTAAAGGTCCAGGAAAATATCATTGGAGTCCAGGCCCAGCTTTGGTCTGAGACCGTTCGTTCTTTCGATGATGTCTGCTATGATATCTTCCCTAAGGTTCTGGGCGTCTTTGAGAGAGGCTGGAACGCGGCTCCTTTGCAGACTTCTGATGAGTTCTACGGAGTCATTGTGGCGCACGAGATGCCTCACTGGGAAGTAGACGGTATCGCATATCACGTCCCTCAGCCGGGTCTGAAGATAATAGATGGTCAGCCTGTGGGCAATACGCTCGTTCCAGGAGCCACAGTCGAGATCACTGACATCGGTGACCACTTCGAGGCACGAGCCAGGATAGGCTCTCGCAACTCCGTCACAACCATCGCCCGCTGACGGGATT
>JAGHUW010000033.1 GCA_018064625.1 Candidatus Cryptobacteroides equifaecalis
AGTCCCTCACCCAGCTTCCGCAAAGTGGAGAGCGGCAGCAGAGAAAGGGGCTTCAGGAAAAGCTTCAATGCCAGATATCCAGGTGAGACCATGATTCAACGATATATGAATTACAAATTTAAAAAATAAATTCAGGGATTCAAATCGAAAAAGACCGGCAAGGGTCACATCCAAGCCGGTCTCTTTATCAGTTTTTCAAATATTGAATTACTTCTTCTTGAAGGTATAGTGCTCTTTACTTGTAGAAAGTTTCATTTCGTCTCCATTTACGGTTCCAACCATATTCTCCATACCCGGTATGCTGGTAGGAGCATAGATTGTGATGTTTGGATATTCATACTTGTAAGTGAGCAAAGCAGCCTGATCCGGGAGTGAAGGAGTCTTGATTGAATAGGAAACATGCGTATCTGAAGTAAAAAGCAGACCGAGAGTGATGGTTGCTCCCTCCTGGACAGTTGTAGTCTCCCACTTGGTATCTACGAGAGTTTTGGTTACATTCTGCTTGTTGCAGGATGAAATGCATACGACAGCAATCGCTGCCACGATGATTGAGATAATCTTTTTCATAAAAAATTAAAACTAACAATAATAACGGTCGCAAATATAATAGAATAAACTGAAATAATTGTTGTCAAATCGAAAAAAAACACACGCAAAAGGATATTTCCTCACCACCGGGAACAAATGAAAGCCTTTCGTTCCCAAATCTCGATTTTCTTCACCAACGGGAACATTTGATGGGCGTTCGTTCCCGGAAGGATGGCGCGCCCTTGGTCAATACAGATAAACCTCATCCTACATAGGTAGAATGAGGTTTTTTGGTGACGCCTGCAGGATTCAAACCTGCGACCTTTTGATCCGTAGTCAAATGCTCTATTCAGCTGAGCTAAGGCGCCATTCCCGTGGCCTGAGCCACTATATTTCTTAACCGCGCTTTGCTTCCTTGATGCGAGCCTTCTTACCAGCGAGGTTGCGGAGGTAGAAGATACGTGCGCGGCGAACCTTACCAACTTTGTTGAGCTCGATCTTCTCGATGAACGGAGACTCGAATGGGAAAATTCTCTCTACGCCGACACCGTTGGAAATCTTGCGAACGGTAAATGTCTTTGTGTATGGAGTAGCACCGCTGATCTGGATAACTACACCGCGGAACTCCTGAAGTCTCTCCTTGTCACCCTCCTTGATTCTGTAGGTCACTGAAATTGTATCACCAGCCTTGAATACAGGATAGGTAGCTGTCTTGTTCTGTGAGAATGAATTCTCAACCAACTTAATAAAATCCATAATTTCAAATCAAATTTAAATCGCAGCATCATCAAACCATCAGATGAGCGGCTGCTTTGGGATTGCAAATATAGGAAGTTTTTATGATATCACAAAATATTTCTAAAAATATTTGCTCTCCTTCTCAAATAATTCCTTATCGCTGCGGTTAGGGTCCGGTCTCACGTTGCCGCTTGCCGCCATGGACTGTATCTTCTCCTTTTCATCGCGGCTCAGCTTGCGTGGAATCCATACAAGTATCTTAACATAAAGGTCTCCCCTTCCGCCGTAGCCATTTACCTGAGGAAGGCCCTTTCCGCGCAGACGCTCCACGGTTCCGGACTGGGTGCCGGCATCGAGCTTGAGCTTTATCGGCCCGTCAATTCCAGGAACGCTTATCTCGCAGCCAAGTATAGCGTCGGTCACACTTATGACGTGGGTGTAGAAGAGGTTCATCCCCTCGCGCTTGAGCTGTGGATGTCCGAGCTCCTCCACTATTATCTGGAGGTCTCCGTTCACCCCGCCCTGAGGAGCTGCATGACCCTCGCCCCTGAGGTTGATCTGCATGCCGTTCTCCACGCCTGCAGGGATCTTGACCTTCACGGTCTCCCTTACCCTTACCAGACCGCTGCCCTTGCACTTTCCGCATGGGTTGCTCACTATCTTGCCCGTACCGTTGCAGTGAGGGCAGGTAGAGTAGCTTACGGTGCGACCGAAGAGGGAGTTGACCACATTCTGCACCTGACCGGTACCCTTGCAGGTAGGACAGGTCTTCACGTCAGAGGAGTTCTTGGTTCCCTTGCCGCCGCAGTCCGGGCATGGACGGTTCCTTTCGATTGTGACTTCCTTCTCGCATCCGTTGGCAACTTCCTCCAGAGTAACCCTGACCCTGGTGCGAATGTCCCGGCCACGGACAACCCTCTGTCCCTGCTGACCGCCACCAAAGCCGCCGAAACCGCCGAAGCCTCCGAAGCCACCGAAACTTCCGCCTGCGAAAGCACCTCCGAAGAGGTTGTTGAGTATGTCTTCAAGGTTGCCGAAGCCCTGGCTGAAGTCAGGACCCGCAGCGCCGTCCACTCCGGCAAAGCCGTACTGGTCGTAGCGCGCCTTCTTGTCTGGGTCAGAGAGGACTGAATAAGCCTCGGAAGCCTCCTTGAAGTTCTCCTCGGCAGTCTTCTTTTCCGCATCAGTGCCGCTTACCCAACGGTCCGGGTGCCATTTGAGCGCCGCCTTGCGGTATGCACCCTTTATATCGTCTGCAGAAGCTCCTTTCTGGAGCCCCAGCACCTCATAGTAATCTCTTTTATTTGCCATAGTTTATGCTCCTACTACCACCTTTGCGTATCTGAGGACGCTGCCGTTGAGAAGATATCCTGTCTGCACCACATCTATCACCATGCCCTTGAGCTCCTCGGAAGGTGCCGGGAACTGGGTCACAGCCTCGTGGAAGTCGGTGTCGAACTTCTCCCCCTTCGCCTTGATCACCTCCAGACCCCTGGTCTTGAGGTATTCCATGAGCTTGTTGTAGATGAGAGCCGTACCTTCCTTCGCCGCCTCGTCGGAGGAGGTCTCGAGTATCTGCATTGCCCTCTCACAATCGTCAAGCACAGGGAGAAGGCCTTTGATCGTGTCCGCCGCGGCAGAGCTTACGAGCTTGAGCCTCTCCTCGGCATTCCTTCTGCGGAAAGTCTCGAACTCGGCCATCAGACGCATGTAGTCGTCCTTTTCCTTCGCCAATTTGTCAGTAAGCTCCTCCACAGTCTTCTGCAGAGTATCGTCCTTCTTTTTCTTCTTATCTGTTTTAGGTGCCTCGGCTTTCTGTGCCTCAGCCTCTTTCATTTCGTCTTTCTCAATCATATCAACTTCTGTTTGCCTTATATCCAATCAAAAGGTCTGCCAAAGCGCAGTTCTGACTTTTTGGCACTATTTGAACATGATGTCTATCTTCTTCACCGCCTCCGGAGTGGCAAAGATGGCAACCTTGTCGTAGGCTTCGATCTGCGTATCGCCCACGGCGATGAAGGAATCGTTGCCCCTGATGACTCCGCAGATGATCGCACCTTCAGGGAAATCCAGATCCTTAATCTTTGCACTGGTAATGGCACAGCCCGGGGCAACAGTATATTCGATGACCTCCGCCCTGGCTCCTGACATATACCTTACGAACCTGGCACGGCCGGACAGGGTGAAACGGAAAATCTTTCCGGCGGTGATGAGCTTCTTGTTGATTACCTTATTGACTCCCAGTTCCTCGGCAAGCTGCATGTATTCTATATTCTCCACCTCGGCAATGGTCTGATACACACCGAACTTCCTTGCCATGACGCAGGCCAGCACGTTGCTCTCATCATTGTCCGTCAAGGCGATGAACGCGCTGTAATCCCTGATGCCCTCCTCAAAAAGGACGTCCGAGTTGCGCCCGTCCACGTTGGAGATGATGACGCTGTCCGGAAGGTCCTCGCTCAGCTTCACGCAAAGATCTTTGTCCTTCTCCAGTATCTTGACCTTTACGTCTCTCTTGGCAAGCGTCTCGGCGAGCATTCTGGAAATTGATGAGCCTCCGAGTATCATCACGCTGTCTATGGATTCGTTCGTCTTGTTGAAGAACTTGTAGAGTTCAGTGACGCCCTCCTGCCTTGAAATGGTAAACACCTGATCACCGAAGCGGAACTTGCTGTCCAGCCTTGGTATAATCGTCTTGTCACCATGGGCAATGGCAATGATACGGAACTGCTGACGGCTCTCCTCCGGAAGCGATGCCATGAATTCACCAAGTGTCATATCCAGGATGGAAGACTCCTCGTCCAGCTTGAACACGGCAATCTGCAACTTTCCCCTGGTGAAATCCATGGTCTCACCCGTGGAACTGTATGTGAGGTATGTGGCAATCTCATCTGCGGCAGAACGCTCCGGGTAGAACATGTGTTCTATACCCATCTCCTTGAATATGAGCTTGTTCTCCGCTGTGAGATAATCCTTGTCATTGATGCGTGCTATCACCCTGGAGGCGCCAAGCCTCTTCGCCAGCATGGAGCCCACGAGGTTCATCTCCTGGGTCTGACCGGGGTACACTGCAATGAAGAGGTCCGCCTTTCCGGCCTCGGCCTCCCTGAGTCCCCTGATGCTGGACGGGTTGCCCAGCACGGTATGCACATCCACATTGCTGTTCAGTGTCTTGAGGCGGACCTCATCGTTATCGATGACCGTGACCTCGTTATCCTCGTCCCTGAGCATCTTTGCAAGGTGAGACCCGATCTCACCCGCACCTTCAATGACTATTCTCATGATTTCTCAAGTATTGCAAAAAAATCAAACTTTTCCCGTATCCGCGAACCTTGGCCCCGGCCGACGCAACGGTAGGCCCCGGACCTACCCTGAGCGCGCGCACTTCCCTGTGCGCCTGAAATACCGCACCCGCATAATCCTTCCTTCCCTGCAGCAGATAGACAAGGGCCGACGCAAGGTCCAGCATACGCCGCACCGCAATCACGAGCGAGGCCCTGAAGCGTCCCAGCGTGGCCGGAAGATTCTTCTCCAGCATGAGGAGGTTGTTGCGGTAATTGAGCTTCAGCTTGAAGGGCGAGGTCTGCGCGAGCGTACCTCCTCCCAGATGCCAGACGCAGGAATCGGTGACAGCGTCCACAGTGAAGCCCGACAGCTGTGCGCGCCAGCAATAGTCGATCTCTTCCATATGGGCGAAGAAGCGGTCGTCGAGCCCGCCGAGCTTCTCCCAGAGGGAACGTCTTGTCATGAAGCAGGCGCCGCTGACCCAGAGCACGCTGGCGTTGCCGTACTGTCCCGAGTCCTTTTCGCATCTTTTCAGCACACGTCCCCTGCAATAGGGAAAGCCGAAGCTGTCAAGGTATCCTCCTGCGGCGCCGGCGTACTCAAACACGTCCGTCAGCACGCTGGTGCCGTCATGGTCTTCCAGCTTATGCAGGGAAGGGGCGCACACGCCGCAGCGCGGGTGGCTGTCCATCCACGAGACCAGCGGCTCAAGCCAATTCCCGGACACCTCTATATCTGAATTCATAAGGAGGTAATACTCAGCGTCTATCTGCGACAGAGCCCTGTTGTACCCTCCCGTAAAGCCATAGTTCCTGTCCAGGCTGATGGTCCTGAGCTCCGGAAACTCCGCGGCCATCACGGCGAGGCTGTCATCGCTGCTGGCATTGTCTGCAACGATCAGCTCCGCGTCCATGCCGGAGATGCTTTCCAGAATAGCGGGCACCCACCTCCTCAGGTATGCGGAGGTGTTCCAGTTCAGTATGACTATGGCAGTCTTCATGCAATGTGGCTATTTGCAGGAGCAACCGCCCTCGCAGCCACCTTCCTCCGAGCAATTGCCACCGCAGCCGCCTTCGCAGCCACCCTCGCAGTTGCCGCCGCAGCCTCCGCCGCAATGACATCCGCCCTCCTTTGGAAGATACTCCCCGTGGAGGCCTTCCTTGAGTTCCTTCTCGGTAGCGGCACGCACTGTCTCTACCTTGCCTGTGAAGTGCAGGGTCTTGCCTGCCATAGGGTGATTGAAGTCCATGCTGACGCTGTCTGCAGAGACCTCCTTGACGGTTCCCTGGACTACCTGGCCCATGTCATTGAGCATAGGGATGACCCTGCCCGGGACGAGGAGTTCCTCGTAGACCTTGCCGTCAAGCTCGAATGCGCTCTTAGGGAGACTGATCACCATCTGAGGGTTGTACTCGCCGTATCCGTCCTCTGCGGAGAGGACGAAGTCGAAAGTCTCGCCCGGCTCCTTGCCCTCGACGGCGGCCTCGAAGAGAGGGAGCAGCATACCTGTTCCCTGGATGTACTCGAGAGGCTTGTCAGAGCCAGCCTTGTCTGCTATCTGTCCTTCAACTTCCAATTCGTAGCTCACAGCTACGACCATGTTCTTTTCTGCTTTCATTATAATATTGTTTATTGATTATCCGCTGAAATCCACATCCGCAAATGCGAGTGTAGGTATGAGTTTCGACATGCATGGTCTGGCATCGTCTCCGGCAGCAATCAATCCAGACCAGAGCCTGAGGAAATTGCCCGTGACGACCATGCCGCTCACAGGCTGGCGTATCTTTCCGTCCTTGAAATAGAATCCCTCCACACCATAGGAGAAATCTCCGGTTGCGCTGTTGCAGTTTCCTCCGTTGAAATCAGTGACGAGTATGCCCTCGGAGCATTTGCCGAGTATGGCATCCCTGTCCAGACCGGCAACGGGCCACGGAAGGACGCAAGGGCGTGTGGCCTCCTCAACGGTAGGTTCCATGCCGAGTTTGCCGGACATGTAGGTGTTGACGAAGTAGGTCTTGACCACTCCCTTTTCAATGATGGGACCTTCCTGAGTACGGACGCCTTCAGAGTCGAAAAGCTTAGAGCAGGTCTGACCCTTGATGTGCGGGCGGTCCATTATGGTGAGACCCTCAGGGAATATCCGCTTTCCAAGGCTGTCTATGAGGAAGGAATTGTTCTGCTGTATGGAATATGCACTCAGGGCCGCCAGAAGAGGAGAAACCACCTTGGAGGCAACCTCGCTGTCTATCACCATATTATATTTGCCGCTGTCCATGGCGTCAGAGTCTATCTGGGCCACGGCCTTTTCAAAGGCCTTCCTTCCGCAGGACGAGAGATCAAGCTGCCCGGCTCTGGAGGAGGATTCCCACCAGTATCCGCTGTATTTCTCCCCCTCATGCTCAACGGTCACCTCAACCCCGTAATCGAAGGAATTCTCCGTGTGACGGCATTCCAATCCATTGCTGTCCAGGATTATGGTATCATAGATGGAGTCACTGTATTCCCCCTCCTCAGATACTATCCTGCAGTCTTCAGAGCCCTCTTTCCCGTACACGGAGGCCCCAAGCGCAGTACGCTTCCTGTCCTCCGGGCTGACGTTCGTGTATTCCGGGTCCACGAGTCCGAGCTCATTTCCCGTAACGGCCTCGCTGCAGCATCTTTCCAATGCCGGGAGCTTGCGGAACTGGTCAGGGGCGAGCATGCGTGTCATGCCTATGGCCTTGTCTATGAAGTCCTTCAGCCCGTCTTCCGTTATCTTGTTCGTGGAGAAACTGCCGAATCTCCCGTCCACGAAAAGGGCTATGCTCAGGGAGCGGTCAAGGCAGGAGGTAACCCTGTCCACCTCTCCGTTGAGAGTGGCCACAAGGTCCTCCTTGCTCTTTGCAAGCGTCAGGCGGACCTGCGAGGCTCCTTTGGCCAGCGCGTATTTCAGTGCGTCCCTCGTAAGGGACAATTCTTCATTCGTAATCATTCTCCTCCTACTGTAAGGTTCTTTATAAGTACGGAAGGGATTCCGCAGGATACCGGAACGCTCTGCTCCTTGCCGCAGGTCCAGGTACCCTCGTCTATCCTGAGGTCGGACGCTACCGCCTCTATGTCGGCCAGCGCCTGAGGTCCGTTACCTATTATGTTGATGTCCTTGACAGGCATTGTCAGCCTGCCTTTTTCAATAAGGAAGCCGCTCTTCACATAGAAAGTGAAGTCTCCCTCGCCTATCTTCACCTGCCCGTTGGAGAACTGGTCCACGTAGATTCCCTTGTCCACGGAGCCGATAAGGTCCTGAAGGGTGCCGTCGCTGCCGCTTTCCATATAGGTAGCCCTCATCCTCGGGATAGGGTTGTAGCGGAAGGACTCGCGCCGGCCGTTTCCGGTAGGCGCAACCCCGAACCAGCGCGCGCTGATGCGGTCATGCAGGTAGGAGCTGAGCACTCCGTCCTCGACCATATATGTCTTCTGGCCCGGCACGCCCTCGTCGTCGTAGTTCACTGCGCCGCGGCTGGCGCAAAGGGTGCCGTCGTCTATTATATTGATTCCCTTGCGGCATATCCTGCTGCCCATCCTGTCTGAGAAGATAGACTGTCCCTTGCGGTTGAAGTCGGCCTCGAAGGCATGGCCCATGGCCTCGTGAAGGAGGATTCCGGAGGCACCTGCCCCCATCACCACCTTCATCTTCCCGCCTTTCGGGCGTCTGGCGGCGAACCTTTCGTCAAGCCCTGCGACGGCGCGTGAGGCGAGGTCCCCGAACACCTCGGCACTGAGCATCTCGCTGCCCATGCGAAGGCTGCGGGAGACGGAATTCTTCTCTATCTGCTCTCCCTGCTTGAAGACCACAGTCACGGAGACGCTGCCTAAAGGGCGGAAGTCTTCCGTCAGCTCTCCTAAGGAGTTGTACATCAGAATCTGGCTGGTGGAATAGGAAAGCATCGCCACCACCTTGAGCACGCGGCTGTCCCTGCTGCGTATGTCGGCGTCAAGCCTGCGAAGCATCTCCACGAAAGAGGCCGCGTCTGCCCGGCGCCAGTCTTCCTTCATAGGATAGAAGTCGTTTCCGGGCCGACGGAGAGGCGTCGCAGCGAAGGCTTTTCCCGCCTGGGCCCCGCTCTGGGCGATGCAGGCTGCACTGCGGGCTGCCCCGAGGAGCGACGGAAGGTCGCAGGTCTCAGAGTAGGCGTAACCTGTGCGGTCGCCCTTCAGCACCCTGATTCCGCAGCCGTAGTCCACGTGGAATCCGCCGGAACTCACCTCCGAGTCC
Organism: Candidatus Cryptobacteroides equifaecalis; assembly: GCA_018064625.1. Classification (GTDB taxonomy): domain Bacteria; phylum Bacteroidota; class Bacteroidia; order Bacteroidales; family UBA932; genus Cryptobacteroides; species Cryptobacteroides equifaecalis. Next base: position 8,804 of record JAGHUW010000033.1, read on the forward strand.
CTCAGAAGAAGGTCGCAGTATGACGTATCCTCGAAGTAGAGGTCACACCAGTCGCCTCCACCTCTCATTCCTTCCGCCACTATGGACTGAAGCTGATTACTGTCTAGTCCGAATCTGTCTGTCATATTCCTTTACTTGGCCAGATTGCGTATGATCTGGTATTTGTCATTGTCCATGATGTATATCACCTGCCCTGTGCCTTCAGCAACCACCGTGAACGGGGTGATGGTATTGTCTGCCAGTATCCACTTGTCGCAGAGCTGGAGATATGTGTTGAAGAAGTACTGCAGGCCCATGGTATAGCGCCTGCGTATCACTTCTTCGGGTATGTTGTGCCCTCCTGCGAGCACCCTGTCCCGGACACGTTTCACAGCGATGTCCGGACTGCTGAGCCAGAAATACAGGATAGTGATGGTATATCCCCTCTCCTTGGCTCTCTCGATTATACCCTCCAGAGACCTTGTGGCAAGGGTGGTCTCCACACTAAAGTCCTCATTCCTTTCCAGAAGGTAATTGATTTTGCGGAGCATGTAGCGGCTGGCCGTGATGGATGCCGCGGCCGGGTCGAACGGGGAAATACTTTTTGCAAACTCGTCCGAATTCACGAATTCATGGCAGCCCAGAAGTTCAGGCAGCAGGGTGTAGGAAGCCGTCGTCTTGCCGGCCCCGTTGCATCCTGACAGTATGTACATCTTAGGCATTGTCTATTCCGTATCCAAAAAGTGCGAAATCCCCCTTCGCTGGGTCTCCAGGGAAAATATCCCTGAATGCATCCGTTATTTCAATTGCCGTGCCCAGGTCCTTGCTGCGACGTTCTGTCAGTCCCAGGGCCACTGCCTGGTCATATACGTGAACGTCCAGAGGGATTATGAGCCCGTCCTTGGAACTGTTGCGCCAAAGGCCCAGGTCCACCTTGCCGTCGTCCCTTACCATCCACCTGCGCATCATGTTGATCTTCTTGTTGGCGGCCTTGGGATCTTCCTTCTGGCCGTATATCCTGACCCTGATGCCGGCTGCATCGAGTTCTTCCAGGGATGAATGCTCTGCGTAGAACGCCTTCAGACGCGCACAGATCGCCGCTGTGTCTGACCATTTCACCGTGCGGTGAATGCTTGTGTCATCAGAGCGCCAGTCCCCGCCCATCACGTAGGCTGAGGGATTCCATTCCATGTGGTCGAAGAGTCTGGTGCAGTCCCTGACTATCATAGCCCTTCTTCCCCAGGCAAAATGTGCTGCAAAGACGGCTGCAATCTCTATGTCCTGCAGGGACGCCCCCCTGCGCAGGAATTCCCTTGGGAATGCTATGGGGTCCTGCTGAAAATAGAGCGGGTCGTTGTATTTATCGGCCCACTCTATAAGCTTGTTTCTGATTTCTATGTCCTGCATCTAGGCCTTGGTGATCTTCTCAAGCCATTTCACCATGCCGAGCATGACGCTCATGGCCACGAGGCAGATCACAAGGAACACTGTCCAGCATTTCCAGATCGGCCATGCATTGTACATGATTGGTCCGACGAAGATGAAGAGGTTTCCTATGGCTGTGGCACCGAGCCACAGACCCTGGCAGAGACCCTGCATGTTCTTAGGAGCCACCTTGGATACGAATGAAAGTCCGAGAGGTGAGATGAAGAGCTCTGCAACAGTGAGGAAGAAGTAGGTAAGGATAAGTACCCACCATCCTGCCTTCTGCGCGTCTGCCTCTGCTACAGGCAATGCACGGAACGCCTCTCCTGAAGGCCATCCCATATAGGCTGAGAAGACTGTGAGGAAGAGATATGCCAGACCGGTGATACCCATGCCTATAGCAATCTTGCGAGGAGTTGAGACTTCCTTGCCCTTGCGGCTGAGCGCCGCGAAGATTGCCATGATGATTGGGGTGAGAACAATCACAAAGAATGGATTAACTGCCTGCCAGATCTCAGGGGCGATGGCATCTGTCTTCACGAAGTCACGTGCGAAGAGAGAGAGCGACTGTCCGTTCTGGTGGAATGAGAGCCAGAAGAAAATGCAGATTCCGAGAACCGCAAACAGAGCGGCCATGCGCTGCTTGATTTCCGTTGCCATTGCGAGCTTCTCCTCCTGGGTGTATCCCTCAACCTTCTTGGCTGCCTTCTTGGAAGGCTCAGGAAGACCTTTCTTGGTAACAAGGAAGATGGTGAGAGAGAGCACCATTGCCGCAACGGATGCGATGAACGAATAGTGCACACCCTCATTGAAGATCTGGAGGTAGTTCTGGCAGAAACCGAAGTTCACAACAACCTCAGGGTTGCCTGTCACCTGCTGTGCAAGACTCTCGATGTTTGCAAGCTGGTCTGCAGGAAGCTTGCCGCCGGCATTGAGGAAGTCGTGGCAGAGCTTAGGGAGAGCTGCGTTGTAGATGAGGTCGTGAGACTTGAGCCACCAGCTGCGCAGAAGCGGAGCCACGAATGGAGCCACGAGTCCACCCACATTGATGAATACGTAGAAAATCTGGAAGCCGGAGTCGCGCTGGCCCTTTGCCTTTGCGAGAGCCTCAGGTCCCTGCTTTGCAGCCTCAGCCTCGAAGTTGTCATAAAGCTGGCCGACCATTGCCTGGAGATTACCCTTGAAAAGACCATTGCCGAATGCAATAAGGAAAAGGGCTACACAGGTGAATGGGAGCAACCATGCAGTATTGTCTGACGATGCTGTGATTGGAATTGCAAGTGCAACATATCCAAGAGCCATCACGATGAGACCTGTCTGGATGGTACCCTTGTAATTCTGGGTTCTGTCCGCGATGATACCGCCGACAAGGCTCAACACATAGATTCCGCAGTAGAATACTGAATAGATGATTGAGCTTTGTGTGTCTGGAATACCGAACTTGGAGCAAAGGAAAAGCACCAGTACGGCGTTCATGATGTAATAGCCGAAACGCTCGCCCATGTTGCTGAGCGCAGCGGCAATCAGGCCTTTTGGATGGTTCTTGAACATAACTTCTTGAATCTGTTTTTATGGTTTGACTTATTGAGAGTCAATTTTGATGATGCATGAAATACAAATATAGGAAAAAATCCGCTTTACTCGGCCACGTAGAATCCGTAGATGGAGTTGAAGTCATAGATGTCAACCTTTGTTGCCTTGAAAACGACCGCATACTCGCCCGGGGCAGCATTGAAATTGATTCTGAAAGTCACGTCGTCCAACTGCTCCCACTCGAAATCTACCCTTTCCTTCTTATCCGTGTTGATTCCCATCAGTGATCTGCCCTCATCATATACTCTCCTGTTCTTTTCCACGGAAAGAGGGACTATCGTGATGAGGTTTGGATTCATGGTCTTGATGAAGGGGTCATAGCCTTTGAGAGTCTTCTTGATGACCTTCTTCTCAGGGTCGATGACCATCACGAGTGTTCCTGTACACTGTACACCTGAAGTCTCACCCTTGTATGTCTCCTTGCGCTTGCCCACCTCGACTCCGAGAATGTTTGTGGAAGAGTTGGTTGTTCCTCCGTTTGTGTAGCTGAGCGAGGTGTAGGTGCTGTCAACCAAAGCATAAATACCCGGTGCCAGGGTCTCCTGTGCGCCTGCGCAGAATGATGCTGCCATCACAATGGCGATTGTGCAGAAAATCTTTTTCATGAAATATAAAATTTAACGTATCACTATACAATAACCGGTTTCATAACGCCCACCTTCAAACAACTGGGCTCCGGCATAAGGTCTTACATGAGGGGAAGGGACAGATGCAGCTATCCTGTACTGCCCGTTGGGAATCTTCACACTTCCCTTCTCCCCTGCCGGGATATAGACGGACCTGCTCTCGGGTCCGC
>JAGHUW010000035.1 GCA_018064625.1 Candidatus Cryptobacteroides equifaecalis
GCAAGAATAAACAGTAATGATAGGCGTTTCATGTGTCAAATATAATGATAAATTGTGTACCTTTGCCATAATTATGGGAAAAAAAGGAAAACTTGATATTATTCTTGAAAATATCACGATAGAATCGGTTGCGGCGGAAGGAAAAGCCATAGCTCATACGGAAGACGGCCGCGTTGTCTTCGTGGAATTTGCGGTTCCCGGAGATGTGGTTGATATACGCATCACCAGAAAGAAGAAATCCTTCATGGAAGGACGCATAGTAAGGATTGTCAAACCTTCTGCAGACAGGCTTGAGCCTTTCTGCAGCCATTTCGGAATATGCGGCGGTTGCCGTTGGCAGCCTCTCCCCTATGAGATACAGCTTGCTGCCAAGCAGCGACAGGTATATGATCAGCTTACGAGAATCGGTCACCTCAGCCTTCCCGAGATCTCCCCTATCCTGGGCTCGGACAAGACGGAATTCTATAGGAACAAACTTGAATTCACCGCTTCCAACAGGCGCTGGATCACCCAGGAAGAAGTGGATGAAGGGAATGAACTCACTGAAATCCCGGGACTTGGATTCCATGTGGGCAAGTTCTTTGACAAGGTGCTTGATATCGAGAAATGCTATCTCCAGAAAGAACCTTCCAACGCAATACGTCTTTTCATAAAGGACTATGCAGTAAAGCACTCTATCCCCTTCTATAACATCAGGGAGAACAGCGGAGTGCTGCGCAATATGTTCATCCGCACCACTGAGGATGATCAGGTAATGCTGATTGTCTGCTTTGCAGAGGAATTTGACGGACGAGAGGCAATGCTTGATGCGATTTCAGAGGCTTTCCCTCAGATCACATCCCTTTATTATATAATAAATGGCAAGGTCAACGACAGCATAGGCGACCAGGAGTGCATACTCTATAAGGGTGACGAAGCCATCTACGAAACAATGGAGGGACTGCGTTTCCGCATAGGTCCAAAATCCTTCTATCAGACAAATGCCGGCCAGGCATACAAACTGTATAAGGTTACCCGAGATTTTGCCGGACTCACTGGAAACGAAATAGTATATGACCTCTACACAGGTACTGGAACAATTGCCCAGTTCGTGAGCGGAAAGGCTTCCAAGGTCTTCGGAATCGAATATGTCCCTGAAGCCATAGAGGATGCCAAGGTGAATGCAAGAGCCAATGGCATAGATAATTGCGAATTCTTTGCTGGAGATATGAAGGATATCCTCACGGATGAGTTCATTGCTGCTCACGGGCGTCCGGATGTCATAATCCTTGACCCTCCGCGCGCCGGAATACATCCGGACGTTGCCAAGGTCATTCTGAATGCGGCTGCGAAGAGGCTGGTTTATGTAAGCTGCAACCCGGCATCTCAGGCAAGGGACCTGGAAATACTCTGCAGCAAGTACAGGATTACGGCAGTACAGCCTGTGGACATGTTCCCTCATACCCAGCATGTCGAGAATGTTTGTGCTCTTGAACTTATTGAAGGATGCTGATACAGATTCTGATACTCGTATGTGGCCTCGCCCTCACAGTTCTGGGGGCAGACTGGCTTGTTGACGGAGCTTCTTCCGTTGCAAAAAAACTTGGAGTCAGCGATTTTGTGATTGGACTTACCATCGTTGGCTTCGGCACCTCCTGTCCTGAACTTGTTGTGAGCCTTACAGGCGCGATTCAGGGTAATGCCGATATTTCTGTAGGCAACGTGGTGGGCTCAAACATAATGAACACCTTGCTTATACTGGGCCTCACGGCTTTGCTCTACCCTATCACGATAACCGAGTCGAACAAGAAGAAAGACATACCGGTCAATCTTGTTGTGATCTTCCTGTTCATCATGATGGGAATGAACTATACCTTCTTCCACATAGGTGCATCAGACGGCATCATGCGCTGGGAGGCTGCCGTAATGCTTCTGGTATTTATTGCATACATCTATTCAAGCTTCAAGTCCGACTCTGGAGCTGAAGATGTTCCTGAGAAGCAGTTCTCCACTGCGGCTGCAATTGGATTATGCCTTCTCGGCCTTGGATCCCTGGTTATTGGCGGACGTCTTTTCGTACAATCGGCCACCTCTATTGCAAGGCTCATAGGCGTGAGCAATAAGTTCATTGCCATCACCGTGCTTGCGGGCGGCACTTCCCTGCCGGAGCTCGTAACTTGCATCGTCGCCGCTGCCAAGCACAAGGAGCAGATTGCTCTGGGCAACATCATCGGCTCGAATATTTTCAATATACTTCTCATCCTGGGCATCTCTGCCCTCGTAACCCCTCTTTCTCTGGCCTCCATGGACTTTGTGGACATGCTGGTGCTTCTTCTCAGCGGCGTTCTGCTCTGGGTCTGCACCTACACCGGCGACAGGAGCAAGATGGACAGATGGGAGGGTTTCATTCTTCTGGCGGTCTATGCCGCCTACATGGTAAGATTATTTTCAAAACTTTAACATATGAGATTCAAAGGTACTGAGTACAAACTTGAGAATGTAAAGACCGGCCGTGTCTTTGAAGACGAAGGCTGGACGCTTGCCGATCCTCAGTGTTCCGACCCTTCATTGGTCCGCGCGGTTTACAAGAACAAGAAATTCACCCCAAGGGAAGATCTGGATGGTCTTTACAGGTATGCTGACTGGATGCCTATCAATCGTACATTGAGACGTTCCTCCGCTCCTGTGACATACAAATCCAATGGTTTGGCAAAGTTCCTTGGGCTTGAGAACCTCTATATAACCTTCTCTGGATATAATCCCAGAATAGGTGCCAAAATGAAGACCTGCTCCTTCAAGGAGACCGAGGCATATACCGTACTTGCCAGGATGAGCAAGAAAGAGAAAAGGGTGCTCATAGTGCAGTCTGCCGGTAATACGGCCAGAGCATTCGCACAGGTGTGCTCAGACAACAGGATACCTGTGGTTATCTGCATACCGGAGGACAGCAAGCACGACCTCTGGTTCCGCCGCAGGCTCGATTCATGCGTCAAGGTGGTTGCGGTGCCTCACGGATGCGACTACTACGATGCCATCAGCGTAGGCGAGAAACTTGCTCAGTCGGACCGATATTTCCTTGAGGGTGGCGCCAAGAACGTTGCCCGCAGGGACGGTATGGGAACCACCATACTCAGCTGCGTGGAGAAAATGGGTAGGATTCCTGACGCTTATTTCCAGGCCGTGGGGTCCGGAACGGGAGCAATCGCCGCATGGGAGAATGCAGAGAGACTGGCAGCCGACGGCCGCTTCGGGGAGAACAAGATGAAGGTCTTTGTCTCTCAGAACATTCCTTTTACCCTTATGTACGATTCATGGAAGGCTGATTCAAGGGCGCTGCTGGAACTCAGTCCAGAGCAGGGACGCCGCAATGCGGAGGTTATCCTGGCAAAGGTTCTTGCCAACAGAAAACCGCCTTACAGCCTTGCCGGTGGACTTTACGATGTTCTCAAAGCCAGCAACGGAGACGTATTCAAGATAAGCAATGACGACATAGTGTATTGGATACTCCAGTTCCGCAACCTGGAAGGCTATGACCTTCTGCCTGCATCATGCACTGCTGTTGCGGCACTCGCACAGGCTTTGAATGAAGGCAAGGTGAAGAAGGATGACTATATCATGCTCAACTGTACCGGAGGTGGTACCCTGATTTCAATGGCTCGCGGCTATGTGGTTAAGCAGCCGGACCTTATCCTCAGCCCGGACCTTCCGGCAGAGGAGATCATTGCAGCAGTCAATTCCCTTTTCTAGAAATTAAGGGAAATAGAGATATTCAAGGCAGAATACGTCGCAATATTGCGGCGTATTCTGTTTTCCGGGACAGGCTGCCCGTCCTCGATGTCACGGATTACAGGTCGTGAGAAGGTCTCTCGTATTTTCAGAGCGAAGTCGATGGAACTGCTCCTTCCTATCATAGTCCTGTACCCTACTCCTGCAAGCGCCAGGGAACATGGCTGAACGAAGCCTTTGCCAACATTCAGACTGACGTACACGCCGTCTTCCATAACCCCTTTGAAATGGAAATCCACCATTCCCAGTACAGGAACGGTTCTGAAATCTTCGGCAATTCCCATATATCCTGAGCAGATCGATACATTGAATTTCCTGCCTATCTGCACCCCTGCGCGCAGCAGAATCTCTGCATTGAGGTAAAAATCGGCCCCGTGTTCATACTCGCTTGTCCTGTAACCAAGACTTGATATGTAGTTGTATCTGTGTGCTGAGTATATGTTGGTTCCCGTACCCCACTCAAGACCACAGTTTGGTTTGAGCAATTGTGCGTTTGCCGGAATTGCAGCAAGGCAGATAAGGGAAAGAATCAGCATCTGTATTTTCTTCATCGTCAGAATCTTTTGAATATTGTCAACTGAGGGAAGAAACACTGGCGGAATCCATTTCCATAAATGGACAGTCTGGATGAATCCGCAAGAACGTCAGTCCGCATGTGCAGACCGGCCTCGAGGGTGAATGAAAGGTCGAGTGAGACTCCCCTGTCAAAGAAGGCCTGTATTCCGTTCACGCAGTTAAGTGCAAGCATGAAACCGTGTGGTTCCGCCACCCTGTCCTTAAGATAGCCTATGCTGACTCCTGGACCGGAATAAAGCCTTAATCGCCCGTTGGTGCCGAATTCCAAATATGAGAAGGCGTAATCATAGCAGATTTTCACGCCAGGACTGTTGGATTGTCCGTCAAGCAGACCTGTAACGTCTGCGAAGAGATTTATTGTGGAGAACTCCCTTTCCATGCTGGAAAAGCGGACGGCAACTCCGAATCCTTTTGGGGAGTTGAACAGTCCGGCATCGATATCCTGGGCTTGGCAGACACAGCCAGCGCCCATAAGGATACAGAACAGGGTCAGGATCTTCTTGTACACAATGCTAAGTTATAAAAAACTTTGATATTAATCAACGATGACGTATCTTAGCAGAACTAAAACCCGAACAAAATGTCAGACATCATCATCAAGGAGGTTAAGTCGAAATCCGATCTGAAAAAGTTCATCGACTTTCCTGAAAAACTGTACAGAAACAACCCATGTTATGTACCGCCCCTATACTTTGATCAGGTCGATACCCTGACTCCATCAAAGAATCCTGCCAGTTCATTCTGTGAGTCCGTTCTCTATCTTGCATATAAAGCCGGAGAGACCGTCGGCCGTGTGGCTGTCATAATAAACAACAAGGCCAATGAGCAGTGGAATCATAAGGAAGTACGCTTCGGCTGGTTCGACTTCATCGATGACAAGGCGGTTTCCGCTGCCCTCATGGAGAAGGTCTATGAATTCGGGCGGGCACACTCAATGGATTCTGTTGTTGGCCCTCTTGGCTTCACTGACTTCGATCCGGAAGGAATGCTCGTGGAAGGATTCGACAAGGTGGGTACCATGGCTCTCATATACAATCATCCTTATTACAAGGAACACATGGAGGCCATGGGCTTCGAGAAGGATGCGGATTGGATCGAGTATAAAGTGTATATCCCGGAGGAACTCCCTTCAAAGATGGTACGCGTTGCAAATATCGTAAAGGAAAGAAGCAACGTCCATGTGGTCAATCTTACCAGGAGTTATATTAAGAAGGAAAATTACGGCAGAAAGATATTCAACCTCATCAACGAGTGCTACAAGGACCTGTACAATTTCACTGTGCTGCCTGATGACCTTGCCGACAAATACCTTGGCTTCTATCTGTCGATTCTCGATCTTAAATATGTATCCATGGTGGAGAATGAGAACAACGAACTCGTTGCCTTCGGAATCACTATGCCATCACTTTCCAAGGCTCTGATCAAGTCCCGTGGAAAGTTCTTCCCTTTCGGTTGGATACATCTTCTCAAGTCTCTTTTCATAAAGCATGAGGAGGGTGTGGAGATGCTTCTTATCGGTGTCCGTCCAGACTATCAGAACAAGGGAATTCACTCCCTTATCTTTGAGGATATCTTCGAAAGAGTCCATAAGATGAAGCTGAAATGGGCGGAATCCAACGCTGTTCTTGAGACGAATACTAAGAATCAGGCTAATTGGGAGATTTTTGAGCACGAATGTGCAAAGAGGCGTCGTTCTTATAAGAAGATGCTTTAAATCAACATAAGAAACATAAAAGTTAATAATGGAAACAAAATTGTTACCACCACTTCCGGAGCGAATGAGGCCCAAAAATCTGTCCGAGTACGTTGGACAGAGGCACCTTGTGGCTCCCGGTTGCATACTGCGTAACATGATTGATTCCGGCAACCTGAGCTCCTTTATCCTTTGGGGTCCCCCGGGTGTGGGAAAGACAACTCTTGCGAGAATCATCTCCGAGACTATGGGGCGTGAGTTCTATACTCTCTCCGCAATCAGCTCTGGAGTGAAGGATGTAAGGGATGTGATCGAGAGTTCAAAATCAAGGTCCATCTTCTCTCAGGCTGCATCTCCCATTCTTTTCATAGACGAGATACACCGCTTCAACAAGGCTCAGCAGGATGCTCTCCTCGGGGCCGTTGAAGCCGGCGTCGTCACCCTTATCGGCGCCACTACCGAGAACCCTTCCTTCGAGGTCATCACTCCCCTTCTGTCTCGCTGTCAGGTATTCGTGCTGAAGAGCCTGGAGGTTGCAGACCTGCAGGTCCTTCTGGACAGAGCCCTGAAAGAGGATGTCATCCTCAAGGAAAGGAACATTGTCCTCAAGGAGACTGAAGCTCTCTTCCGTCAGAGCGGAGGCGACGCACGGAAACTTCTCAACATACTTGAGATAGTCACGGATGCCGCCATGGCAAAGGGTGGCAGTGAGCTGGTGGTGGACAATGCCCTTGTGAACGAGTGCCTTCAGGAGAACGTCGCAGTTTACGACAAATCCGGAGAGATGCATTACGACATCATCTCCGCATTCATAAAGAGCGTACGCGGTTCAGACCCCAATGCCGCGGTATATTGGATGGCCAGGATGCTCAACGGAGGCGAAGATCCTCTTTTCATAGCAAGAAGGCTATGCATACTTGCTGCCGAAGACATAGGCCTTGCAAATCCGAACGCACTGCTTCTTGCGAACGCCACTTTCCAGATAGTGCACAGCATAGGAATGCCGGAAGCGCGTATTCCCCTGAGCGAATGCGCAATCTATCTGGCATCATCGCCCAAGAGCAATTCCGCATATCTTGCAATAAATTCAGCCCTGGAAGTCGCAGCCTCAGATAAGATTGCACCTGTTCCTCTTTATCTCAGGAACGCCCCTACAAAACTGATGGAGGAATTGGGTTATTCCGACGGCTACAAATACGCCCACGACTATCCGGGGCACTTCACGGATCTTGAGTTCCTGCCGGAGAGCATGAAGGGTCATGTTTTCTACGATCCCCAGCCAAACAGGCATGAGGACGGGCTTAAGGCTTACCTCCAGGCCTGCTGGCCTAAATACTATCCAAAAAAATAACGCTGGAATCCCAGGCCGGCACCTGAACCTCGATTCTGAACTCCTTGCCTGCAGCCTCTGCCGGCACCACTATCTCAGCATCGGCTACGGTGTTCGAGAAGTTGCAGAAGACAAGGGCTTTGTGTTTGGCGTTGAAGCGTAGAAAGGCTGCGTGTCTGTCCTGGTTGAAGCCTGATTCTTCAGGCTGACAGTAGGCCAGGTCCCAGTTTTCCCCATCGCGGAAGAGTTCTTCGGAAGCGAGGCACATCAGCTCCCTGTACTTTGTGAGCACGGCAGTCTTCGCCTCGTCCATTTCCTTTCCTTCAGATATCAGTGCATGAAGGGCATCTATGCCTTGAGGCCTGCACCATTCGAAGATTGAGGTTCTTCCTTCGTGTCCCTCAGCTGCATCCTCCCCTACTTCCTGGCCGAAATAAAGCATGAAGGAAGCCTTGTTGAACAGAAGGGCGTAGCTTAATGCAGCGTATCCTTTCTGAGGAGTTCCTGCGAACCATGGTGAAGCGAGTCTCTGCTCATCGTGGTTTTCAAGGAAATTGAGCATCCTGTCCTGCATGTCTCCTAACCACTGCCAGTGCCAGGTCAGCTGTTTTGCTGAAGCATTGCTACAGGTAATTGCACGTAACTTATCATAGATTCCAGACTTATCATATAATAAATCAAAGCCTACTGTATTCAGGTACTCCCAATATCCGTCTATATTATAGACTTCTGCAATAAAGATGAGTGCCGGATATTTTTCCTTGACCCTGCTTATGATTTCTGTCATTGCCTCCTTGGGCACAAGTTCCACCATATCGCAGCGGAATCCGTCAACCCCTTTGGATGCCCAATATTTCAGAATATCCACCATGGCCTCCACCGTCTCTCTTCTGGAGTAGTCATTCTTTCGTGTATCCGTCCAGTCTCCATCGCACCAGTCGTGATGTACGATAGGGCCTGAATAATTGCAGGCCACATGATTGGGAATGAAGTCTATGATGCATTTGAGCCCGGCCTCGTGCGTCCTTTTCACCAGATCTCTGAATTCGGTCTTTCTTCTGCCGGGATTGTCTGCAAGATAAGGGTTCACATCCTTCCAGTCGCAGATGGCATAAGGGCTGCCTGGATTCCCTTTTACGAAATCCTCTCCGCTTGCATGTCGCGGGATGCCTGTGTACCAGATATAATCTACTCCAAGGGATTTGAGATATTCGAATGATTTACGGTCCCATGAAGACATGTGACCATCGCCCCAAAGGCGTGTAAGTGCTTGGTAAATTATTTTTTTCATCAGAATGGATATCCTACGCCGAAATGAACTGAGAATCCGTCTTTATTGAACCAGTCCTTGGGGGCAATCCATCTCATACCTTCCTCTTTGCCCGGATCACGCAGTTTTATGCCCAAATCCAACCTGAGAAGGATGAAGTCAAGATTGAGACGGAGACCGGCACCCCAGTCCGCTGCAAGCGTCTTGTAGAAATTATGGAAATAGAAGGTCCTGTTCTCATAATCCTCGAACATGAAATCTCCCGTGTAATTCCTTATATCCCAAATATTTCCGGTTTCGGCAAAGAGTGCTCCCTCCATCTTCCAGAACATTTTGAACCTGTATTCCAGGTCGAATTCAAGCTTCACGTCACCGGTCTGGCTCGGGATAATGAAGAATTTTTCCATTTCCGCACCTCCAGGACCCAGTGTTCTTGCCTGCCAGCCTCTCATACTGCTTGCTCCACCCACGTAGAACTGCCTGTCGTAAGGGAGCACGTTTGATTTGCCGTAAGCTATTCCCGCTCCGGCAACAAACCTCATCGCCAGAGCCTGGCCGTTATCGGCACCGAAACGGAAGACATGTCCAGCAGAGAGTTCACCTCTTGCATATTGTGAATAATCCACGCCCAGAACTTTGGTGGCGCCGAACAGATGCAGAAGGTTTCCTGAAACATCGAGGTTGAGTTTCGCGAATGAGTAGCTGGTCTTTGGAACGATATCGGAATTGGAGATATAATAGAGCATGCCTCCAACGCCAAGGTCTATATGCTCGTCGAACATGGCGAGCAGGAAAGGGTTCAGGAGTATGGATTCGATGAATTCTTCGCTGAGGTTGAACACCCTTATGTAATTGCCCCTCAAAGGGAAAAGTTGATAAAAGAATTTCTGTCTGATCGAACCGTTGTAGCCGAAACTGAGGGAGGTCATGTTCCTCTTGTACTCAGGTCTGTCCTGCAGACTGAAGGTGGCGCTGATTTCTGTCCTTGGGATATCACCCCCCTTGAAAAGGCTGTTGCTCAGTCCGAGGAAGCGCGGGAAACTGAGACTTGCCGTCAGCGAAGCCTCCGTGGCCTTGATGTCCGTCTTCGGCACAAACTGGAAATTGCATTTTGTGCCGATGCTCAGCCATTCGCCGCCCTTGAAGATGTTCTTATGATACCAGTTGACCTGCGGGCTGATTCCCAGGAGTCCGGCTGAGCTGCTGGAAAGTTCAAGGTCTGCCTTGATTCCGCTTATGCTTGACTCGGAAAGGTTTATCCTGCAGTCCAGAAGCGAGGAGTCTCTCGGCGTCAGCTCCACACCCACTCCCTTGAAAAGACGCAGGGAAGACATGCGGTTGTAGGTGTTGTTTACCGTCTTAGGGTTGTAAATGTCGCCAGGCTTAATGGAGTTGAGTTTTTTCAGCACATCCGTCCTGAAGTCAATGTCCGAAGAATGGCTGATGCTCACGTCCCCGAAATGGTACTTGTTCAGAGGGTGGGCGTTCTCTGCACTCTGGTTGCGCGTGTAGTCTCGAATCTGATACTTAAGCAGTGCCTTCCCCCCGAGTGTGTCCGCCTCGAAGAAAAAGTGGTTCTTGTTGAAGTCATAGTAGCCCAGGCCGTTGAAGTAGCTGGCGCTTCTTGACGATTCCGCTTCGAGAATCTTTTCAGACAGGAAATCCCCCTTGTGAATAATGATGTTCTTCCTGTCTGCGTCAAATTCTTCGGCGAACTTGTCATTGCCCTCAGGAAGGATGAAACACAGACTGTCTATTGGATAGCGTTTACCTGGGGTGACAATATATTTGACCTTTACCGTTCTCCTTATGGTATCTATCGTAGCCTTGACCTCGGAATCATAGTATCCCAGATATTTAAGGTGGTCATAGATGTTCTGTTCCGAATTTATCATTGCCTCCTGCGAAAATTCCACGGGGGCAGTCCCTATCTTCTCCCAGACTTTGTCCATGCCTTTGCCACTGCCGTTCTGCCAGTTATATACATAAAGGAAAGGGTTCCATCCAAAAAGAAAGGAGGAATTCGACTTCTGGCGTATGTAGGATGTGACGTCGGAGCTTTTAAGATCGCTTTTCTCCGTGAACTGCACCTTGTTTGATGCAAGGCGATATTTCCCTTCCGGAAGCACTCGGGTGGTACTGCAGGAGGTGGCAAACAGGGCGGCGGCCGTCAATATCGCAAGGTCTTTTCTCATCTTCTTTTGAATTCGGCCAGGGTTACTGCGGTTGCTACGGCTACATTCAGGGATTCGGCTTTGGAGTTTCCGTATGACGGGATGAGAATTCTCGAGTCCACAAGGGCTGCGGTCTCCCTGCTTATCCCTCTGGATTCGTTCCCCATCACCACAAGGCCTTCCTTTGACAGTTCGGTACTGTAGATATTGTCCCCGTCAAGAAAGGTTCCGTATACGTTCTGTCCGGCATTATGGAACATTCGGCATATGGAAGGTATGTCTGCACAGACCGCCTTCACACGGAAGATGGAGCCCATGGATGACTGAATGACCTTGGGGTTGAAGAGCTCGACGCTGTCTGGAGAGTAAAAAAGAGTCTCTACGCCGAACCACTCCGCAAGCCTTATGATAGTGCCCATGTTGCCTGGGTCACGAACTGAGTCAAGAGCCAGGCACAGGCCTCCTGTGGAAGCTTCACATTGTACCGCGGGGCGTTTGACAACAGCCATTACTGGAGAGGATGAAGAAAATGATGATAGCTTATCCATCAATTCCTTACCTATATCTTCCTGACGCAAAACTTTAAGTACTTCAAAGCTGGATGCAAGGGCCTCTTCCACCATCTTCTCCCCTTCAACGACGAAGAGTCCGAGGGAATCACGGAACTTCTTTTCCCTGAGGGAACGTATCTGCTTTATTTCTGCGTTGCTCAAGCTCATATAAATACAAATTTAATGCTTTTTTTGTATATTGGCACAATGAAGAAAACCCTTTTGACCGTACTTGCAATCGCCATGCTTTCATCTTGCGGATGGACAGATGAAAACATAGCACTCATGAGACCTGTCACGGCCTCATCAAATTATGATTTCAACCTATGCTCACAGCTTGTGACGGATGGCCTTCTGTGCGAAGATCTTCCTGCATACCTCACTTTGGAGGCTGATGGGCGGGCTCTGTCTGCTGCGGAACAGGTACCGCTCCTCGACATGGACACCTACAGCCGCATGGATTTTCCCGGAGGGCGTCATGAACTGACGCTTGGATTCCATAATTACAAAGCGGATTTCGGAGTCGCCAGATTTGTTGCGAGACTTTCAAAAAATGCTGACTGGAATCTTGCCCTTCAGGTTTCGGAAGATGGTTCCAACTGGCAGGAAATCGAGAAGAAAAGTGGTAATGAAAGCATTGTAAATGAATCATTCACTGTATCTGACCTATACCATTACTATAGATATGTATTCTCCTCCCCTCAGGACTGTGGATGGTCTGTGCGCTCATTGGATTTCCATGATGCATCAGCCGATCTGAACCCTACCGGAAACAAGCACGAATTCTATTCCAGCCGTAATCTCAGCGACATCACTCCGGCCTCTATTTTCCGCAGCGTCTGGATGAGCAGGGATGGAGGGTCTCAGTGGCTCAGCATTGACCTGGGCAGACGCTCCAGAGTTTCTGGAGTCGAAGTCCTTTGGGCAAGCTCCCCTGCCACATTCGGCCTGAGTGCCTCGGATGACGGGCAGAACTGGGAAAGGAAGACTGATGGAAAGCGATTCAGCGCAAGATACGTCAGGCTGGATCTTGAAGGCAATCCTGAAGGCGAGCCGTACATGATAAGTGAGGTGAGAGTGATGGGAGGCAGAAAATCAGCCTCGGTGGTGGGCGCTGCGGGGCCGGATGGCTGGCAGCTCAGGCGGGCCGACGTGGAGAGTCCCTGGCTACCCGCAATCGTTCCCGGCACTGTCTTGAGATCATACATCGATATGGGAGTTGTTCCGGATCCGAATTTCGCTGACAATCAGCTTCAGATTTCCGAATCCTATTTCCGCTCTGACTTCATCTACAGAAAAGTACTGGATTCCGATCCCTCAGAATGCGTGCTCTCCTTTGACGGGATAAGCTGGAAGGCTGAGGTTTTCCTGAACTCCGAAGCTGTGGGGAAGATAGATGGAGCATTCAAACGGGCTTCATTCGACCTTGGCGGCAAGTTGCTGGGCGGAGGGCGCGACACAATCACGGTTCTCGTGCGAAAGCCAGAACATCCAGGCTTCGCTACCTTGCAGAACCTTCAGTCACCCGGCTTGAATGGAGGAAAGATGGGGGCCGACAATCCTTCCTTCCATGCCTCGGTTGGCTGGGACTGGATACCTACCATACGCGGACGCAACATAGGCATATGGAATGACGTTCGCATGGAAAAGAGGCGTGATCTGAAATTGAGCGACCCATGCGTAAAGACTGTTCTCGATGCTGACGGCTCAGCTCTGGTGACAGTGCTGGCAAAAGTCGGCAATCACGGTTCGGAAACGGCAGACGCTGCGCTCGAATGCATACTTGAGGACATGCACCAGGAAGTGCGCGTCTCACTTGCCCCAGGTGAGGAGAAGGAGGTCGAATTACCAGCATTCAGAGTGGACAGGTGCCAGCTCTGGTGGCCGAAGGGATATGGAGAGCCGACCCTGCATGAGCTGAAGCTCCAGCTGCTCGCAGAAGGAGGGGCCTCATGCGATGAATTGGCTTTCAAGGCTGGCTTCAGACAGATGGAATACAATGTTGAGAATGGGGCTCTGCAGATATATGTCAACGGCCGGCGCTTTGTGGGCAAGGGCGGAAACTGGGGATTCAGCGAATCCAATCTTAGATATACTGCAGCCGAATACGATGCAGCCGTGAGATACCACGCGGATATGAATTTCACCATGATACGCAACTGGGTGGGACAGACAGGTGACGATGAGTTCTACGAAGCCTGTGACAGGCACGGCATCATGGTATGGCAGGATTTCTGGCTTGCGAATCCTTCTGACGGACCGGATCCGTATGATGAGGATATGTTCATGGATAATGCACAGGATCTTGTCAGCAGGATACGCAGACATCCGTGCATAGCTCTTTATTGCGGCAGGAATGAGGGTTATCCGCCTGCTTCGTTGAACTCGGGACTTGCCTCCCTTGTATCAGAGATGCATGGCGACATAATATACATACCTGATTCAGCCGATGATACCGTAAGCGGACGAGGTCCTTACACGGTACTTCAGAGTCCGGAATATTTCGAGCTGCCTTTCCAGGACAAATTCCACAGCGAACGCGGTATGCCTTCCATAATGAATATCGAAAACCTTGAAAGGACGCTTGGCAAGGATCATCTCTGGCCTATCGATGACGTCTGGGGCATCCATGACTTCACACTCAATGGGGCGCAGAAATGTTCGAACGTCATAAGTATGGTGGAGAAAGCCTTCGGGCCGTGTGAGAATGCCGAAGAGTTCACCCGGAGGGCTCAGTGGATAAACTACAACGGCTACAGAGCCCTGTTCGAGTCCAGGAGCCGCGGCAGGAACGGTTTGCTCCTGTGGATGAGCCATCCGGCATGGCCGTCTATGGTATGGCAGACCTACGACTATTATTTTGAACCTCTGGCTTCTTATTTCGCATGTAAGAAAGCGTGCGAACCTTTGCACATACAGTTCAATCCGTCATCACGTAAAATAGAAGTTGTGAATACCTCTGCAGGAAACAGGCCGGGGCTCACTGCCAGATTGGAGATGTACGATATGTATGGCAGGTGTTTTTACGAGGACAGTACTGTTCTGGATTCGGATGAAGACTCGACTCTCGAACTGATGGATGTTCCGGCTGATATCCCTTGTGAGGTTTATTACATCAAATCCTCATTGAACGAGGAAGGAGAACCGGTCTCTGAAAACTTCTACATTCTTGGACGCGAGGAAGGAAATTTGCGTGCACTCTCGGAACTTCCGAAGCCTGAGCTGAAGATGGAGACAGGTTTCATAAGGACTGAAAACGGGCAGAAGATGACAGCTCTCATCAGCAATGTTTCCGAGTCTCCTGCTCTGATGATAAGAATGTCGCTTCACGATCGTGCTGGTCTGATAGCTCCCGTTATATTCAACGACAATTACTTCTCCCTGCTTCCTGGTGAGACCCGTGAAATCACTGCGGAATTCGGTGAAACTGAAGGAAAAATAGATATAACACTTATGTTATAATAGATAACGTAAGCGTTATATCTATTGATATTCAATTAATTCATTTTCATAGGCCTTATTATGGCACCTATGCTTGAATCAATGGATGATATCGATGAGTTTCCATTCCTGTCAACGTCCATCATGAGGCCATAACAGTGAGCTGAATAGTCGGAACTGCCCGGAACACCAATCCAATAATAACCATATGATGCGTCCTGGACGTATTCACCCTTACTGTTGATATACCCTGCGGCTTTGAACATATCAGCTCCGATGAAACATTTTTTTCTCGGGACACAGTATCCACTTGGACATGGGTCGTATATTGTCTTTTTGACAGCTATGTCTGTATCAAGGCCGGTATTCGATTTATTCCAAAGGGTAAGGCATAATTCATCACTTCCGTAATCACCTTCAGTGAACCAGTGTCTATGCACTCCCTCAGGCAGAGTGAAGAATGTGTCCGGATTCAGTATTGCATCATGGATATGCGTTGAGCCGGACGCTGTCCTTTTGCTTAAGTTGGCCGGGAAAGGATCCTTGCGTCCCCACTGGTAATACAGAGACCCATCCTGTTCCTCAGATATCGCACCAAGATTGAGATTGAGCATTTTCTCACCGTTGCAATCGAGCAGTCTCATGTTCGCATCCCTGCCCGGGAACCACAGATGCCATGACCAGATGACCTTGTCGTCGCTTTTTCTTTTCAGCGCGACCACGGCGTTACCCTTTGCCTGCTTGTCATGTACCTCGAAGGTCACGAATCCCTGATAATACGATACGTTGGTGAGCAGCCCTTCATTGCTTTCCCAGATGAGCTCTCCCTTCATCTGGGTGTCTGTCAGATTTACCTGTTTTGGAATGTAGTACTGAGTGATCGGATTGCCTTCGAAGTCTACGAAGCCGGGACCTTTGAATGAATCTTCGTTGATATTGGAGTTCACGGTGGAGTTGCCGTAGACGGCAGGGATCATGAATATTCCCCTTCCCCTGACTATGTAACAGTTCGCGGTGGTCCTGTTGATGCTGCCTCCTGTCATGAAATCTATCTGGGATATATCCCATCTATTGGTAGGATACCTCAAGTATCGTATGTCCAGGATTCCGAGCATTTTCTGCGTGACTATCTCTTCTTCGCTCATCGCGTTCATGATGTTGTCCCTGGCGGCCTCGGCCTCCTTGAGCGCATTCGGGTCCGTGCATCCTTCCATGGCCGAGTCTATTACAGCAATCGCAGCCTTCTTGGCATCCATCAGAAGGTAGGCAGTCTGCATGTCGAAGTCCTTCTCGTAACCCTCCCATGCATCCACGGAAGCAGTGAACTGGAGCTCGCTGGCTTCAAGGTTGCAGAGGGTCACGTTCATTGTGGAGCGTCGTCCCTTGACGAGTTCCGTAGTAAGACTCTGGTCGTATTCACCCACAACGGTCTGCGTACCCTTGATGCGGCATTCCCAGACGAAGCGTATTTTCACCTTTCCCGGAATGAAGGTCATACTCTTGGAGTAGTCCTCGCCTACTGTCTCACCCTCGGACGGCACGGCCTCGTATGTCTGCTTTCCCCCAAGGTCCTTCCAACTGTCTGCAGTAAAGTCGTAGACTCCTCCCTCGGGCGCGGTGATGGATATGCCCTTCACGAAGAAATCTGTCTCCGGGTCGTTCCCTTTGCATTTTACGACCAGCTGGGAGAGTTTGTGCGAGAATGTGAGCATGACGGCATCATCGCTCTTCTCATGTGCGGGAGAGGACGCCGCCACGAGGTCTTCCGTGCCGTTTTGGGAATAGACGATGGTCGCCGACCCGTCGGCAGCGACGCAGATCTGCTCGCTGTCCGGATAGACGGCATAGAACGAAACGGTTCCTTCGGCCGGGAAGAAGTATTTCTTTCCTGGGACCTTGTAGAAGCCGTCGGCATAGCTCAGTGCGGCGTTGAACATCTCGGACTCGTCCGCGTCGATGACGGCCGCACATCGGAAGCCCCCGCTCTGGAGTGCCTCAGCGTTCGTTTCGTTGACCGCCTTGGTCTCCACTCGGATACCGCGGCTGCCGAAGTAGATTTCTCCGGGCTCAGGTTTGACAATTGAAACAGGGCTTTTGCCGCATGATACCAGCATGGCCCCCAGTGCCATGGCCGGAATGATTTTTTTTAGAATTTTCATAATTCTGTCAGGTTTTATATTTGCAGCTGCAAAGTTCATAACAAAAAAGCATTTCAACATAAATTGAAACGCTTTTTCTTCTCTATACATTGTTTCTGCTGCTATAAAAAGGCAATACAGGGCGGTCCAGCGATGATTTTACACCATTTTTTTTCGCCAAGATAATCTGCGGTCAAGTGTAGAAAATGCAAAAAAAAGGAGAAATTCTTCAAAAAAAGAACTTCTCCCGTTTTCATTCCCTTTGTCAGGGGATATTATTTCTGCTCAAGTTTGAGTGTCTTTGTTGTCTGATCGCATACCTCAGATGGTCCCCAGTACTGGATTGGACCAGGATATACGTACATGGTGTTCTCAGCCCACTCCTCGCGCTTGCTTGCGAAGAACTTGAAAGGCTCGCCCTCAAGCTCTACGAGAGCCTTGCGGATAACCGGCTTCATTGCACCGTTGCGGCGCTCGAGGTTCATCATCATTGTGATTGGCACACCGCCTGCGATCCACTCTGCAGCAGGAGCTGTTGTGTTCTTGATCACTGACATATAGCCTGTCTTGCCTGCAGCGATGAGGCGTGATGCGTTGAATCCAAGTGAGTAGCAGTAGTCTGCGTCATAGTTTGAAGGAGCTGCGCAGCGTCCCTCGTAGCCGAAGAAGTGATGCTGAGCGGAGAATTTGCCGTTGTACTTTCCTTCAGACTTCCATGCTGCGAGCTTGCCTGCAACCATTGCGGAAAGAAGCTTCTCGGTCTCGATGAGGGATACCTGAACGTTTCCGTGAGGGTCGCGGTCAAGGCAGAGCTGGCGCTCTACATCCTTAGGGAGAGACTCGAGGATTGCGAGGTTCTCAGCAGCGATGTGGCTCTTCACGAATGCAACCTGCTCGTCCTTTGAAGGGAACTCGCGCATCTCACCTGTAGCAGGGTCCACGAGAACCTCGTTGAGCTCTGCGATGAGCTTCTTGATTGCAGGGATGAACTCGATGAGACCCTCTGGGATGAGGACTGTACCGAAGTTGTTGCCTGCGGCAGCGCGCTTTGCAACGATCTCTGCGATATATGTCACAACGTCGTCAAGAGACATGTTCTTTGCCTCGATCTCCTCTGAGATGAGGCAGACGTTAGGCTGGGTCTGGAGTGCGCACTCAAGGGCGATGTGTGAAGCTGAACGGCCCATGAGCTTGATGAAGTGCCAGTACTTGCGTGCAGAGTTGCAGTCGCGCTCGATGTTTCCGATGAGCTCTGAGTAAGTCTTGCAGGCTGTGTCGAATCCGAAAGATGTCTCGATCTGAGCGTTCTTGAGGTCACCGTCGATGGTCTTTGGACAGCCGATTACCTGAACACCGTAGTTCTTTGCAGCATAGTACTCCGCAAGTACGCATGCGTTGGTATTGGAGTCGTCGCCACCGATGATCACGAGGGCCTTGATGCCGAGTTCGCGGAGAATCTCGATACCGCTCTCGAACTGAGCTTCCTTCTCGAGCTTGGTACGGCCGGAACCGATGATGTCGAATCCACCGGTGTTGCGGTAAGCGTCGATGAGCTCGTCTGTGAACTCGATGTACTTGTGGTCAACGAGTCCGCCAGGTCCCATGAGGAAACCGTAAAGCTTGTTTGCCTTGCCGAGGGACTTCACTCCGTCATAAAGACCTGAGATGACATTGTGTCCGCCAGGTGCCTGGCCGCCTGAAAGGATGATACCTACGTTGAACTCGGATGAGACTGCCTGTCCACCCTCTGCGAACTCGACTACGGGCATTCCGTAAGTGTTAGGGAAGAGCTCCTTGATTTCGGCCTGATTGCCGACAGACTCGGTCTTTGCACCCTCTACAACTTTCACAGGTCCCTGGAGGGCCTTAGGAAGTTTCGGCTGGTATGCAGCACGAGCTTTCTGAAGATTGGAAATTTCTGACATGATTGTATGTAATGATTTAAGTTTCACAAATCGTGCAAATTTACTAAAAATATGTAATCTATTCAACTACATATTTGTGCACTGTCTCAAGAATGAGGTTCAGGTTGTCCTGGTTGTTTGCCGCCACAACCATGCAAGGGTCATTTATCGGAGGGAGTTTGCCGTCATATCCGGAGATGCATCCGCCGGCTTCCCTGAGTATGAGCATAGCCGCTGCGAAGTCCCATGGCTGGAGCCTCATCTCGAAATAAAGGTCAACTATTCCCGCGGCCAGCATGCATATCTCAATCGCAGCTGCTCCGAATCTGCGGAAGTCATTGCAGCGCATGTAGATATCAAAGATTATATCATTGCATGCTTTAGCATACTCCTTTCTGTATGTACTCATGGCCGTGCAGATGATTCCGTCTCTGAAAGGACGCTCGGAAACAGCCAGTTTCCTTCCGTTGCAGAATGCGCCATGACCTTTTTCTGCCGTGTACATCTCTCCCCTGGCAGGGCTGTAAACGACACCCATCACAATCTCTCCATCTTTCATGAGGCCCACGCATATGCTGCATTCATTTATGCCACGTGCATAGTTCATGGTGCCATCGATAGGGTCTATGACCCATACGTACTCGCGTCCGGTATCTTTGACACCATCTTCCTCGCAAAGAAAACCACATCCGGGCAGGGCGGCAGAGAGCTTTTCAACGAGGAATTCTTGTACTGCAAGGTCTGATGTGGTCACAACATTTTCCACAGTCCCCTTCTGGATTACGGTGAAATGGTCCGTAACCATAAGTCCTGCTGCTTCTTTGACGATTCCGGTAACGACTTCAATTGAAAGATTTTCCATAAATACAGATGTTACGACTACAAAATTAAAGTAATATTTCGAGAATTTTGGTTAATTTTACAAAATTTTGTTTTTATTATGGATAATCTCGGAACTGGTTTAACCCTTATGCTGGTGGGAATGGTGACAGTGTTTGCCATACTCATGATTGTTATTTATGGCAGCCGTCTGCTCATTCAGCTCATAAACAGGATTGCTCCGGAGGAGCAGGCCCCTGCAAAGAAGGAGTCCGCCTCCCCTGCCGCTGTGGATGCGAATGCAATGGCAATACTTGAGGCAGCTGTCGCTCAGATAACCGGAGGGACCGGTAGAATAGCAAAAGTAACTAAAATATGATTAAAGATATGAATAAAGAAGTAAAGTTCAGCCTCGTCTTCAGAGACATGTGGCAGAGTGCAGGAAAGTACCAGCCACGTGTCGATCAACTGGTCAAGGTTGCTCCGGCAATCATAAAAATGGGCTGTTTCGACAGAGTCGAGACCAATGGTGGCGGTTTCGAGCAGGTAAACCTCCTCTATGGTGAAAACCCTAATGTTGCAGTCCGTGAATGGACCAAGCCTTTCCATGAGGCTGGAATTCAGACCCATATGCTTGACCGTGCACTTAACGGACTGCGTATGAGCCCTTGCTCAAAGGACCTCAGAAAGCTTTTCTACAAGGTCAAGAAAGCACAGGGAACAGATATCACACGTATATTCTGCGGTCTCAACGACCCAAGGAACGTCATCCCTTCCATCGCTTATGCCAAGGAGGCCGGAATGATAGCACAGGCTGCCCTTTGCATCACTGCATCCCCTGTCCATACCGTTGAATATTATATAGGTCTTGCAAAACAGTTCATCGAGGCCGGAGCCGACGAGATATGTCTCAAGGACATGGCCGGAATCGGCCGCCCTCAGACACTGGGCAAGATCACTGCCGGCATCAAGGCACTCAAGAAGGACATAATCATCCAGTACCACTCCCATGCCGGACCGGGCTTCAACATGGCATCCATCCTGGAAGTCTGCGAAAACGGCTGCGACTATGTTGACGTGGGAATGTCCCCTCTCTCATGGGGAACCGGTCACGCAGATGTGATCGCCGTTCAGGAGATGCTCAAGGACGCCGGCTTCAAGGTGAAGGAGATAAATATGGAGGCCTACATGGAGGTACGTACCCAGATTCAGGAGATGTGCGACGACTTCCTCGGATACTATATCCCGGATCTCAACCACGTGAATAACTCTCTCCTCATCAAACCGGGCCTCCCTGGAGGAATGATGGGATCCCTCATGACAGACCTTGAGGAGAACCTCTCCTCTTTGAATAAATGGAAGGAGAAGCACGGACAGGCCCCTCTTACCACAGACCAGATGCTCGTGAAGCTCTTTGACGAGGTTGCCTATGTATGGCCAAAGGTCGGCTATCCTTGCCTCGTGACACCTTTCTCACAGTATGTGAAGAACCTCGCCCTGATGAACGTAACCCTCATGGAGAAGGGCAAGAACCGCTGGGAGATGTTCCCGGACACAATCTGGGATATGGTCCTCGGCAAGGCAGGACAGCTCCCTGCTCCGGTGGATGACGAAATCCGCGAGCTTGCAAAGTCCCAGGGCCGCGAGTTCATGACAACAGACCCTCAGGCCAACTACCCTGACTGCCTCGACGAATTCAAGGCCAAGATGCAGGAGAAGGGCTGGGAACTCGGCCAGGACGATGAGGAACTCTTCGAGTACGCAATGCACCCAAGTCAGTACGAGGCTTACAAGAGCGGAAAGGCCAAGGCCGACTTCGAGGCCGACCTTGCAAAGCGCAAGGCCGCAAAGAACGCCCCTGCTGCCGGCGCAGCACAGCCTTCTGTAATAACCGTCAATCTCAACGGACAGACTTACAAGCTTGATATCGCTTACGGAGATGCCGTACCTGCTGCAAGCGCCGGTTCAGCCTCACAGGCTCCGGTGGGCGAAGGTGAAGGTATACCAGCCCCTCTTTCCGGAAAGTTCTACCTCACAAGGGACAACTCGGAGAGCCCTAAGAAAGTGGGCGATGAGGTAAAGCGCGGAGACACTCTCTGCTACATCGAGGCAATGAAGATCCTCAATTCCATCTGTGCCGACTTTGACGGTGTGATCACCGCAATCCTCCCTTCAAACGGAGACTCAGTGGAAGAGGATGACGTAATTATCAAAATTGCAAGGAAATAAGGAATGGAAGCAATAATGGACATACTGAGGAAACTCTATGACATGACTGCATTCAGCAATCTCATAGAGGATCCGGCATTCCTTCTGATGTACCTGCTGGCCTTCGTGCTGCTGTACCTCGGAATCGTGAAGAAATATGAACCTCTCCTGCTCATCCCTATCGCATTCGGTGTGCTCATAGCAAACTTCCCGGGCGGAGAGATGGGTGTGGTTCAGGCTGACCCGCAAGGTTTTGTGACACTTCCAGATGGCTCACGCGAGATTATCTGGGACATGCCTTTGCATAAAGTGGCACATGAGCTGGGTATCATGAACTACCTGTACTACGCACTCATAAAGACAGGACTTCTTCCTCCTATCATCTTCATGGGAGTAGGTGCCCTCACAGACTTCGGCCCTATGCTCCGCAACCTCAAGCTTGCCATCTTCGGTGCCGCTGCGCAGTTCGGTATCTTTGCGGTTCTCATCGTCAGCCTTCTCCTCGGCTTCACCCCTCAGGAGGCTGCTTCCCTTGGCATCATCGGTGGCGCAGACGGCCCTACCGCAATCTTCACCACCATCAAGCTTGCACCTCACCTCCTTGGACCTATCGCCATTGCGGCCTACAGCTACATGGCCCTTGTCCCAGTGATCATACCTCTGGTTGTGAAGGCTCTTTGCAGCAAGAAGGAACTCATGATCAACATGAAGGAGCAGGACAAGCTCTATCCTGATACCATGGTAATCAAGAACATGCGAGTTGTGAAGATCATCTTCCCTATCGCTGTGACCACCATCGTTGCCCTCTTTGTACCATCGGCCGTTCCACTTGTGGGAATGCTCATGTTCGGTAACCTCATCAAGGAGATCGGTGCCGATACAAGCCGTCTCTTCGATGCTGCCAGCAACGGTATCATGAACGCGGCCACAATCTTCCTCGGACTCTGCGTGGGTGCAACCATGACTGCGGATGCCTTCCTCAATGTGCAGACCCTTGGAATCGTTGTGGGTGGCTTCTGTGCCTTCGCGCTCAGTATTGCCAGCGGTATCTGCATGGTCAAGGTATGGAACCTCTTCTCAAAGAAGAAGATCAACCCGCTTGTTGGCGCTACAGGTCTTTCAGCCGTGCCTATGGCGAGCCGTGTATGCAACGGTATCAGTACCAAGTACGACCCTAAGAACCATGTGCTCAACTACTGTATGGCATCCAACATCGCCGGAGTCATAGGTTCGGCGGTTGCAGCCGGTGTGCTTATTTCATTCCTGGGTTAAAATCATATGGATAGGGAGATTGCAAAGAAAAGGATAGACGAACTCACTGAGTTGCTCAGAGAGAACAGCAGACGCTATTATGTTGACAATGCGCCTGTCATAAGTGACTTTGAGTATGACTATTACATGAGGGAACTTGAAGACCTGGAAAAGGCCTTCCCGGAATTTGCAGCTCCCGACTCCCCGACCCGTACCGTAGGTTCGGACCTGGACAGTCCCGTAGGCCCCAACGCAGAGTCTCAGACACGCGAAGGCTTTGTGCAGAGGCCGCACCGCTACCCTATGCTCAGCCTCGGCAATACCTACAGCATAGAGGAGGTGGAGGAATTCGCAGCCAGGGCCGACAAGACCCTGGAAGAGTCATTTTCCTACTGCTGCGAGCTCAAGTTCGACGGCACGGCCATCTGCCTTACCTATAAGGAAGGAAAGCTGGTGCAGGCACTCACACGAGGCGACGGCGTAAAGGGTGACGACGTGACCGAGAATGTGAAGCGTATCTCCAATATACCGCAGACCCTTCACGGAGACTTCCCTGCCGAGTTCGAGATACGAGGGGAAATTCTTATGCCTTATGAAGCCTTCGATGCCCTCAATCGTGAGCGCGAAGCCAATGAGGAAGCTCCCTTCGCAAACCCTCGCAACGCAGCGTCCGGCTCGCTGAAGCTGATAGACCCGGCCGAGGTTGCCCACAGAGGCCTGTGGTGCACCCTTTATCATATCCCGGCTCAGAGCGTCACCTTCGCAACCCATGACGAGGCGCTCTCCAAGGCTGCAGAATGGGGGCTGCCCGTATCGGACAAGCGCCGCATCTGCACCGGCATCTCAGAGGTCAAGGCCTTCATCGACTATTGGGACAAGGAAAGGAAATTCCTGCCCTATGCTACGGACGGAATAGTTATAAAGATCAACGAGCTTTCCGCTCAGCGCATTCTGGGATACACTGCAAAATCCCCGCGCTGGGCCGTTGCCTATAAGTTTCAGGCTGAACAGGCCTGCACTGAACTGCTCAGCATAGACTATCAGGTTGGCAGGACCGGTGCGGTGACGCCCGTCGCCAACCTTGCCCCTGTTCAGCTCAGCGGAACTGTGGTGCGTCGTGCGACTCTGAACAACGCTGACCAGATGGCTCTGATGGACATTCGCGTGGGCGACTGGGTCAACGTAATCAAAGGTGGCGAGATCATCCCGAAGATTATCTCCGTGGCCCTGGACAGGCGTCCTGCCGGCACCGAGGCCCCGGTTTTCCCAAGCCTCTGCCCGGATTGCGGCACGCCTCTTGTACGTTCCGAGGATGAAGCGAAGTGGTTCTGCCCGAACAGAGATGGCTGCCCTATGCAGATCAAGGGAAGGATACTTCATTTCATGAGCCGCAAGGCTATGAATATCCTTGCCGGCGAAAGCACTGTGGCCCAGTTCTTTGAGGCGGGTCTGGTGCGCACTCCGGCAGATCTTTACTCCATCACCCTGCCTCAGCTGCTAAGCCTCGAAGGCTGGCAGGAAAAGTCGGCCAGGAACTTTTTGGACAGCCTGGCCGAGTCCAGGAAGGTGCCTTTCGAGAGGGTTCTCTTCGCTCTGGGCATACGCTACATAGGAGAGACCACGGCGCGAGGACTTGCAAGGCATTTTGAGAGTATCGACGCCCTTGCGCAGGCAAGCGTGGAGCAGTTGCAGGAACTTGAGGATATAGGCAGCGTCACGGCTCCCGTGCTTTACGACTTTCTGCATGATGCAAGGCATCTGAGGGAAATTGCAAGATTGCGTGAGGCTGGTCTGCAGTTTGCTGTAGAGAAAGGAGAGTCGCAGCTTTCAGATGCCCTTGCGGGCAAGATAATAGTGGTATCCGGTACATTCTCCGTGTCCAGGGAAAGGATGAAGGATATCATCGCACTTCACGGAGGGAAGGCTGCTTCCGGTATTAGCAGCAAGACTTCCTTCCTCCTGGCAGGTTTGAAGCCAGGACCGGAGAAACTGAAGAAATGTGAACAGCTGGGAATTCCAGTGCTTAGTGAGGAAGCCTTCATGGTGCTGCTCCCGTCCTCAAAGGAACAGGAACAGATGGAGGAACCTACATTGTTTTAGAGGATTATGAGTTTTTCAGAGTTTACGCCAGAGGATTACAGATGCATTGAGGAGGCCTACGGGAATCTGAGAGAAGCTGTAAAGAACCGATGCAAGACAGAGGATGAGGTAGAACTTGTGGGCAAGGCCTATGAGTTTGCGAACAGTGCCCACAGAAACATCAGGCGCCGTTCCGGTGAGCCATATATGCTCCACCCTATCGCTGTTGCTCAGATCGTCGTCTCTGACATAGGACTGGGATGCAAGTCCATCTGTGCGGCCCTTCTCCATGATGTGGTGGAAGACACCAATTATACAGTGGAGGATATCAGAAACATCTTCGGTGACAAGATAGCCTCCCTGGTGGATGGACTCACAAAGCTCAAGACGGTTCTCGACAATCAGGACAGGCAGAGCAAGACGGAAAGTCTGCAGGCGGAGAATTTCAAACGCATACTGCTCACCATGAATGACGATGTGCGCGTAGTCCTCATAAAGCTGGCAGACCGTCTGCATAACTGCCGTACAATAGAGTTCATGCCGGAGCACAAGAGGGACAAGATTCTTTCTGAGACCATGTACGTTTTTGTGCCTTTGGCACACAGGCTGGGTCTTTACAGCGTGAAGTCTGAAATGGAAAATATCTGGCTCCGATACAAAGAACCGGATGATTATCTGGAGATTACTGAAAGACTCAGCATCAGCCAGGCAAGCAAAGAGCATCAGATAGACGAGTTCATTGCCCCTATCAATGACGAGATGCTGAAGGCCGGCTACAAGTTCCGTATCATCAAGAGGATCAAGACTCCGTACTCCATCTGGTACAAGATGAAGAAGAAGAAAGTTCCTTTTGAACAGATATATGACCTCTACGCCGTAAGAATCATTTTCGAGCCTGCAGACGAGACTCCTCATGCAGAGAAAAGCCAGTCATACCTTATATATTCATTGCTCACCAGCCTCTATTACGAAAATCCGAACAGACGCAGGGACTGGATTTCAAAGCCGAAGAGCAATGGATATGAGGCTCTTCACTGTACGCTGATGAGCCGTGCAGGCGTGTGGATAGAGGTTCAGATCCGCTCCAAGCGAATGGACGACATTGCTGAGAAAGGTATCGCCGCCCATTGGATATACAAGGAGAGCGGTTATGCATCAGAGACGCACTCAGAGGTTGACAAATGGCTTGCCGAGGTACAGGAAATACTTCAGAGCAAGGATATTACTGCAATCGAGCTTCTGGATATAATACATAAGGATCTTGTAAGTTCTGATATTGTGGTCTTTACACCCAAGGGTGATCAGAAGACCATGCCTGCTGGATCCACAGCCCTGGATTTCGCGTTTCAGATCCATACCAAGGTAGGCTATCATGCCATTGCCGCCAAGGTCAACATGAAACTTGTGACACTTTCCCAGGTGCTCAAGTCCGGAGACCAGGTTGAGATAATCACGGCCGTTGCCGCCAAGCCTAAGGTTGAGTGGCTGCAGTTCCTGCATACCCGCCACGCAAAGAACAAAGTGGTGGATTATTTCCATGATAGCCGTGATGAGTTTATTGTAATAGGAGAAAAGATCTACAAGGAACGACTTGATGCCATGGGGCTTCAGCCGACTAATGAGATCATACGCAAATTCCTGGAATACATGCAGCTTTCCTATGCAGAAGACCTTTATTTCCGCATAGGTGTTGGGCTTCTGGGACCGGAGGATTTCAGACTTGTGCTCAGCAGTGACCCTTCATTGAATGGTGAAGGACGCTCAGTCGTGATGGGTGAAACCCGTCAGGAATACATCATGGCACAGTGCTGCAAGCCTATACCCGGAGATGCTGTGGTGGGCTTCAAATCTGCGGACAATACCATAGTCATACACAAGAAGACTTGTTCTGTGGCGGAAAGCCTTGCCTCGAAGTTCGGTAACAGGGTTGTGGTGCCGCAGTGGTCGGTTCTCAATCAGGAATATCCTATCCGCATATCTCTCAGGGGAATAGACAGGGTTGGGCTGCTCAGTGAAATATCCGGCTTCATTTCCAAAACCATGGGTATCAACATGAGGAAGATTACACTCAGCACGGATGACGGCCTTTTCGAGGGCTATATAGAACTGCTTGTTAAAGACAAGAAGAATCTTGAGAGCATGCTGGATGGCCTCAAGAAGATTGAAGGAATTCAGGACATAGTAAGAACGGACATCTGATTATGAGGAACAGACTACTGCCAGCCATACTTGCAGCTATTATGCTCGCCCCGGTGTTTTTCATGCATTCCTGCGCCAACACCACGGAAGCCCCTACCGGTGGAGACAAGGATACCATACCTCCATATATCATAGGTATCAAACCGGCACCTTCCACAGCCAACGTTCCCGTAAAGGGCAGCAAATTCGAATTCATATTCAATGAGTATGTGACCGTGAAGAACGGCCAGAACATACTCCTTTCCCCTCCTCAGCAGAAACGCCCGAAATACAAGGTACAGGGAAAAAGTGTCATAGTATCTTTTGAAGAGGACCTCAAACCTAATACGACATATACCATCAGTTTTACGGATGCCATAGTGGATGCCAACGAAAGCAATCCTTTCCCTGGCTATACATACGCATTCTCCACCGGAGAGAAAGTTGACTCGATGCTCATAACAGGTGTGGTTCAGGACTGCATCAAGTTGGAACCTTTCAAGGGTGCAACCGTCCTTCTGTACAAGGACCTGGCAGATTCTGCCGTCTTCCTCCACAGACCTGATGCCATAGCCCGTACTGACGCCTGGGGCTTCTTTGCCCTTCCTTATATTAAGGATACCTGTTACAGGCTGTACGCCCTGAAGGACGCATCCAACAATAATATCTATGACCCTGACAATGACCTCATTGCCTTTGTGGATTCAATCATAAGGCCTGTAATGGTGGTTCGTGACTCCATACCGGAGATGACCAATTATGAGATGGCTGATACGGCACGCTGCCTTGCCAGGAAGCAGGAATATGAACTGAACCTCTTCAGGGAAAAGCCAAGCAAGCAGTTCCTGAATAACAAGGTAAGGACTGCAGACAGATCCGCATATATCACATTCATGGCCCCTAATGCATGGATTGACACTCTATGGGTGAGAGGATATAAGAACGAGGAGATCATTTCCGAGTTCAATATCATGCAGGACAGTCTCCTGATCTGGCTCAATTCCAGAAAAAGGGCTCCAGATACTCTGCATGTCTTTGTCAATTACAGGAAGACTGACTCGCTGGGCATTCTCAAACCTGAGCT
This sequence comes from Candidatus Cryptobacteroides equifaecalis, assembly GCA_018064625.1. Classification (GTDB taxonomy): domain Bacteria; phylum Bacteroidota; class Bacteroidia; order Bacteroidales; family UBA932; genus Cryptobacteroides; species Cryptobacteroides equifaecalis. Next base: position 28,462 of record JAGHUW010000035.1, read on the forward strand.
GGAACATCTCAAACTTGTTCAGGAGGGCAAGAAACCATCTTCCAGAAGATCTTCCTATCAGGAAAGGAAGAACCTCAAACATGAGGATACCATCTGTGTGATGAAGCTCTCCGCTGCTCCCGAGACAGTTGAGCAATATGGTTTTGACCTGCACTTCAACTTCCCTATCATTTCTGAGAAGTTCGACTCCGTGACTTTGAAATCCATAAGTCCAAGGCAGAAGGAAACTTTCGAAAAGTTCAAGGTGGAGACAGATTCGCTAGACCTCAGGCATTATATCATCAAACCTGATTTCAAGATGATGAGCGGATATGAGTATATACTCAAGGTCCCTCACAGGGCATTCAGAGATGTGAACGGATTCTATTCAGACAGCGCTGAAGTAAAGGTAAGCCTTCCTACAAGCGAGAAACTAAGCTCACTCACCCTTAATCTTGAGGGGGTTGACAGAAAACTCATAGTCGATCTTCTTGATGAGAAGGCAAAGGTCCTGAGAAATTTCATCGTTGAAAAGGACTGCTCATTGCTGTTCCCTTACCTTCAGAACGGCAAGGTGAGCATCAGGATCACAGAAGACGGAAACCGCAACACCATAGTCGATACCGGATCCGTGCTTGAGCATCGTCAGCCTGAGAAGGTCGTCTTTGTGAAATTCAAGGACGACAAATATCTTCTGATACCTGAAAGTTCTGACATAGAGCAGAATATAAATGTCAAAGAACTGCTGTAAGACCTCGTTTATGAAAAAGATACTCTTCATCATACTGTCCCTGCTTGTCCTCGGGTCTGAAGCCTACGCCCAGAAAGGAAAGCATAAGCAACGCGACAGCGTGTACTACGCCCTTCCGGATGAATTTCTGGACACTGTAAAGGTATTTGGAAAGCAGAAGATCAACAACTACTCCCTGCTGGGTGTGAATTATGGAGTCACCTTCTCAAACACCTACTTCTCCCCTTCCAAGCACAACAGAGGATATGTGGTGAATCCGAACTTCATTTCAGTGCAGTACACCTATTTCATGAAGATGTTCGACCAGCTGCCCATGTTCGCAGTGGTTGTTGGGGCAGATATGGGAAATGAAGGATATACCTTCAAGCAGTTCGAGGATGGAAGTTCCAATCATGTGGACGGGGCTACATGGTGCTCCATGAAGGTGTTCGAAGTGCCAGCAATGGCCCAGATCCATGTTGACTTCGACCCTTTCAAACTCATGGTGAATGTGGGTGTATATGGAGGCTGGAGACAGTCCATAGAGAGACGCGGACCCAATATGGACCAGAACTACGCAACAAGCTTCAAACCTTATGAAAATCAGCTGGATTACGGTCTGATGGGAGGCGCGGGCTTTGCCATAATGCTGGACCCGATAGAGATTCATTTCAATGCACTCGTAAGATGGGGATGGAGCAGTTTCTATGAGCCGGACTATCCGGATCCTGTATTCCACCCATACAATACATATTATTACCGTTACGCATATCCTCTGGACATAATTGCTTCAGTTGGTGTACATTTCCAGATAGAGAAAAGAAGAGGAAAGACCAAGAGCCAGCTGAAGAAGGAAGCAAAAGCAATAGTTTATGGAACGCCTTCAAACACTTCCCGTTAAAATCGGCGACAAATTGATTATCGGAGGGGGAAACCCCATTGTTGTACAGACCATGTGCAACACGCATACCTATGATGTGGATGCCACTGTGGAGCAGTGCATCAGACTTGCTGCAAACGGCGCGCAATTGATAAGGATCACAGTCCCGGGAAGGCAGGATGTGACACACATCGCTGAGATACACCGGATACTTCGTGAGAAAGGTTGTGACACGCCTCTCGTTGCGGATATTCATTTCTCTTCCGAGACGGCTATAGAGGTTGCAAAGGTTGTGGAAAAGGTCAGAATCAACCCTGGCAATTTCCACCCTGACCATGAGCAGGCAAGGGCTCAGTTCGCCCGTTTTCTCGAGGTCTGCAAGGAGTATGGCACTGCAGTGAGGGTCGGCCTGAATCACGGATCCCTAGGCTCATATATCACTGACCTTTACGGCAATACCCCGGAGGCTATGGCCAAGGCTGCAATGGAATGGCTTGAAATGTGCATTGAGGCAGATTTCTACAACGTAGTCGTTTCCCTCAAGGCAAGCAACACCATCGTCATGGTCAATGCCTACAAAGAACTCGCGAGGATGATGCAGGAACGCGGTGTCGTGTTCCCTATGCATCTCGGGGTAACAGAGGCTGGAAACGGTGTGAGCGGCAGAATCAAATCGTGCGTTGGTATAGCTTCACTTCTTGAGGACGGAATAGGAGATACCATACGCGTATCCCTCACGGAAGACCCTGCGAATGAGCTTCCTGTAGCCTCATACCTCGCGCAGCGTTACGGCAACTCCGGTGCTTCTGAAGTGCGCGGCGACGAAATGCTCGAACAGGCCTGCGTCTGGGGGCCGAAGCTCCTCAAGAGAGAGGTCGACGATATGCCGGACAGCCCTTACAAAGACGAAATCATGCAGGCGGCAAGACGCCGCTTCTCACACCCTGAATATATAGCCTGCCCTGGTTGCGGACGCACAATGTACAATCTGGAGGCTGCCTTCGAAGAGGTCAAGGCAAAGACTGCACACCTGAAGGGTATGGTCATTGCCGTGATGGGCTGCATAGTTAACGGCCCGGGGGAGATGGCTGATGCTGACTGGGGATACGTCGGAGAGGGCAACTCCAAGGTGTCCATATACAAAAAGGGACAGCCTGTTCTGAGGCATGTCCCTGAAAATGAGGCTGTAGATAAGCTTCTCGAACTTATTCAACGTACAGAAGAAGGCCTTTAAGGTACTCTCCTTCAGGATGGTATATGCTTACGGGATGGTCACATCCCTGGCATAGCCTGTCTATTATGCGTACGCTTCTGCCGGTCTGGGCAGCGGCTGAAAACACTGCGTTGGCGAACATTATCTTGTCCACGACCTGCGAGCAGCTGAAGGTGAACACGAGTCCCCCCGGCTTCACCTTGGCTATGGCTGCGGCATTGAGCCTTTGGTAAGCTCTAAGCGCGTTGCGCAGCGCTCCCCTGTGCTTTGCGAATGCTGGCGGATCCACTATCATCAGATCGTACTTGCCTTCCTCTACCTTTCCAAGGTATTCTATTGCATCCGTGCATATGCTCGTATGTCTGCTGGCAACGCCGTTCAGTTCCACATTCTTGTCTACAAGCGATATGGCCTTGGCGGATGAATCAACTGAATCAACGCATTCTGCACCTGCGGTCAGAGCGTAGATGCTGAATCCTCCGGTATAGCAGAAGAGATTGAGGACCTTCTTTCCTGCGGCGTATTTGCCCACAAGAGCTCTGTTGTCACGCTGATCGAGGAAGAAACCTGTCTTCTGTCCCTCCACCCAGTTGACGATGAACTTGCGACCGTTCTCAGAAACCACGCACTCATTGGCGTCAAATCCTTCCTTCTTATATATATAGCCGTCTATCAGCTCAAGACCCGCCTTGAATGGGGCAGTGCCCGAACTCTTGTCATAAACTGCCTTCAGACGGTCTCCGAAGACCTCTTTCAGCGCCTCACATATCCTGTTCTTGGAGCGGAACATGCCCACGCTGTGTGCCTGAAGGACGCAGACGCCGTCGTACCAGTCGATTATCAGACCCGGAAGTCCGTCGCCCTCGCCGTGGATGAGGCGGAAGCAGCTCGTGTTGCCGTCCTCCGAATACAGGCCGGTGGCAAGTCTTAAGTTCAGGGCCGATGAAATTGCCTTTACCCAGAAATCAGGTGCCTGAGGGTCTGAATCGAAGGAAAGAATCCTGACGGCAATCGATCCAATCTGATAATGACCTGCGGCGAGATATGAGCCGTCAGCTGCATGAACGGCCACGATGTCGCCCTCTGCGGGCTTGCCCTGTATCTGAGCTATGGCTCCGGAGAATACCCAGGGATGGAAACGGAGCAGGGACTCTTCCCTACCTTTTTTCAGTATGACTTTTATCATGATTATGCGTTTGATTTGGAGCCAGCTGCTCCGGTGTGAGAGGATTCTTGGGAGAGTTCATGAGTTTAAGGTACATCTCCCTGCATATCCATGCATCTGTTGCTGCATACATCTGCTGAGCCGGGGAAAGCTCCGCTGCCTCCCAGTTGGACAGCTGCTGGGTCTTGGATATGCGGCATTTCATAATGATTCCGGCCATCTTTTTGACACTCTTGTCCTTGATTCCCCATTCCCAGCCAATCTTCTGGAGATCCACAAAGCCAGCCGCCTGGAACTTGTTGTAGTACTGCAGGCCTCGTACATCATCATGTACAGCCGCACCAACCTTTATAATGGACGGATTGGTAAGGATAGAGGTGAGCCTCTTTCTCATACCCAATTTGTTGATTCTGAAAAGGTAAGCCCTTCCAGGACCGGACAATTGCAGCAGAGCCACATGGCAATGTGGCTTGTTTGGTTCAAAGACAGGTCTGGTCTCAGTATCGAAGCCGATGATATGTTGTTTTTTCAGATAAGAAATCGCCCTCGTATATTCCCAGCCGGGAGAATCAATCACATGAATCTCTCCGGGGAAAGAGCCGAGCGGCAGCTTCTCAATTTCTTCAGGTGTGATGCTAATTTTGTACATAGGTGCCTGGTATCAGAATGTAATCACCTTCTGAGGATGCCGGTGCAGGAATATTATAATAAATGGAACTTACTGGATTGGAAATTCTCATGGAGAACATATTTGTCTGCCTGAGAATGGAATAACATCTTGCAATTACAGCGGAATAACTTTCCATAAGCACAAAATCATCTGAAATATACTTTCTGTAAGTCATTGATTCAGCATTCATTATGGAAAGCAGATCTGCGAGTTCCGCCCTCATGGTCTCTATGTCGGCTTCTGTAAGGTCGATGACTATGGCATCCAATGGTTTGTTGAAGCCGGTATTGATATATGTGTCAAGGAAATTCTTGATCATGCTGCCGTCCGGGTCGGCAGGAAGAACGACGCAGTCGGCATCAGGCTTGCCATGTTTCTTGAAAGCCTGTTTGAGCCTTGTGGAGTAAATGCCTGTTGCAGAGAGTTCCTTGGAACACATCACGCCCACTGTGGCATGGTCTCCCTCGGACTGAGCCAGATCCTCGAACATGACGTCCACAGGAGATATGATGGGGATATTGCAGTTGAAAGCCTTGAGGAGGCTGTCTGCATCGGCCAGACCATAATGGGTCAGACACGGATCCGCAACGATGATTATCTTGGCAGATTCCTTGGTACCTATGCCGTCGAGGTCATATGGGCTCACGTGTACAACAGTGTCTATTGCGGAGAGCACGTGGCGAACCAGGATCCCGGAAAGCTCTGATTCCCTGCCGTTTACAAACTTCACGAAAGGAGTGTTTGTAGTATCGATGATGCCTGTGAAGCATTCCCCGGCAAAATCCGCGAGCATGTCATCATCAATGAGTCCTGTGCCGTTGTCCATCTTATCCATGGAGATGAAGTCATCCACGAGCTGAATCACGGAAATATCGTCACCGATTATGACTATATCGTCATCAGCCGCGGCTGATGTACGGTCAAAAACGCCATTGTATCTGTTTTCCCTGTCCAGGAGAATGTTCTGAGCGAGACTTCCCAATTGTCTTTGCGCCGGTTTATGCGGCCTGCAGGAACAGACGGACAGCAGGATGGCGCCGATTATGACATAATGTATAGCCCTCATTATTTCTAAGTATATTGAAATACAAATATACATAAAATCCCTATCTTTGTAAAACGTAGAAATTCATATTATGCACGAACACGGACATATTCACGGTCATCACCATCATGACCACCAGGTCAAGGCGATGGGAGGCGTACTCATAGTCTCCATAATTATCAACATGGTATATGTGATTGTGGAAGCAGGAACCGGATTCTGGTCCGGTTCGCTTGGGCTTATTTCCGATGCAGGCCACAACCTTGGAGACATATTCACATTGATGCTGGCGCTGATAGCATTCAAGCTGTCCACCACCCATTCTTCCAAACGCTATACTTATGGATACCGCAAGGCTTCCGTACTCATTTCCCTGCTCAATGCCATACTTCTGCTGGCAGCTGTGGGAGCCATAGTCAGCGAGGCCGTCAGAAACCTGGCCTCTCCTGACATGCGCAGCCTTGACGGCACATTGATAAGCATCACTGCGGGAATAGGCATCATTGTGAACGGTATCACAACCTGGATGCTCAGCCGCGGTGACAAGAATGACATCAACACAAGAGGTGCATTCCTGCACATGCTTGCAGACACACTCGTTTCCGTTGCGGTCGTTTTCTCGGGAATAGTCATCAGGTTCACCGGATTCACGATGATAGACCCGATACTCAGCCTTGTTGTGGCGCTTGTGATACTGATCACGGCATGGAAACTGCTTGCACAGAGTTTCAGAATGAGTATAGATGCCGTTCCGGACAACATAGATGTTGATGACATATGCACTTCCATCGCCACATGCGAGGGAGTTAAGGATGTCCACCATATCCATATCTGGCCTATCAGTACAACGGAAGTGGCTCTAACAGCCCATGTGGTTGTGGATGAACTGGGCACGTCGCCGGCCCTGGTTTCTTCCATAAAGGATATGCTCAAGGATAAAGGCGTACAGCACAGCACCATAGAGGTTGAAATCTCCGGTACTGAATGCCCGGATAAAGAATGTAACTAAAAACTTTATAGACAATGAAAAGATTTACTTTAACTGCATGTCTGCTTGCCATGACTGTGGCAGCATACGCACAGAGACCACAGGTAAAACTCCCTGATTACGAGTTTACCACAGTCAAGGCAAACCCTATCACCTCAGTGAAGAACCAGGCTTCCAGCGGTACTTGCTGGGCATACTCGGCCATAGGATTCGTGGAGAGCGAGATCATCCGCATCAACGGAATCAAGGATGAGGCCAAGTATCCGGATCTCTCGGAGTTCTTCGTGGTAAGTCACTCATACTCAGACAGGGCAGACAAATATGTCCGTCTTGACGGAAATCTCACCTTCGCCGCCGGTTCAGAGGCTGATGACGTGCTTGATGTCATCCGCGATTACGGTATGGTCCCACAGGAGGCCATGACCGGAATGAACTACGGAACTCCCCTCCCTGCACAGTCGGAGCTTGACGCCGTGCTCAAAGCATATGTTAGCACAGTTGTAGAGGTTCCTAATCGCAACAAGCTCACAACGGCATGGAAGAGAGGTTTCGACGCAATCCTTGCAGAGTACCTCGGCTCATATCCTGAGACCTTCACGGTTGACGGAAAGCAGTACACCCCGGCATCTTACCGCGACGCCCTCAAGTTCAATCCGGACGATTACGTTTCCCTCACCTCATTTACACACCATCCTTTCTATACATGGTTTGCCATCGAGGTATGCGATAACTGGCGCTGGAACAAGTCATACAACGTTCCTATCGATGAGATGATGGCAGCAATCGATGCAGCTCTCGAGGCTGGCTACACCCTTGCATGGGGTGCTGACGTTAGCCACGCAGGCTTCAACCGCAACGGTCTCGGTGTGCTTGTGGACACCAATGCAAAGGCAGCAGGATCTGACCAGGAGCACTGGGTCGGCAAGGAAGAGGGAAAGCCAGCACCGGCAGCCGCAGTTGTGGAGTGCGTCCCAACACAGGAGAGCCGTCAGCTCGAGTTCGACAACAAGACCATGACCGACGATCACGGCATGCAGATCTTCGGTATCGCAAAGGATCAGAACGGCAACAAGTTCTATATGGTAAAGAATTCTTGGGGCGAGTCCGGCAAATACAAGGGAATCTGGTATGTATCAGAGGCCTTCGTGAAGGCTCAGACTCTTGACGTGATTCTTCACAAATCAGCCCTTACAAAGAATCTCAAGAAGAATCTCAACGTAAAGTAATGGAAATCAGGAAACATATTCCTAATACTGTCACATCGATGAATCTGGTCTGCGGAATCATCGGTGTGATTTTCGCATTCAACGGAAGGATAGACCTTGCCTTTCCCATGATGCTGCTCGCCGCAGTGTTCGACTTCCTAGACGGCTTCGTCGCAAGGGCCCTGAATGCCTATTCAAGCATGGGCAAGGAACTCGATTCGCTGTGCGACCTTGTGAGCTTCGGAGTACTTCCTTCGGTAATGCTCTACAATCTTATGACGCAGTGTCTCTTCGTTTCTGAATGGTACTGCTACATTCCGCTCATCATCACACTTTTCAGCGCGCTCAGACTTGCCAAGTTCAATGTTGACGACCGTCAGCACGAGAGCTTTCTCGGCCTTGCCACCCCGTCCAGCGCGATGATCTGCGGATCCCTCTCCTATTACATTGCATTCACCCCTTCATCAGTGCTCGCAACCTGGGCTGCAGGTCCATTCTTCATCCCTATTCTCTCTGTGGTTCTGAGTGCTCTTCTCGTATGTGAGATTCCTATGTTCTCACTCAAGGGAAAATTCAAGGGTGCCCTTGGAATGAAGCTTCTGACCCTCGTCGTGCTTGTTGCGATAGTGATTGCCCTGATGGTTTTCCGCCACATGAACTGGTCATTTGCCGTTCTTTCCGCATTTGTACTCTATATCCTCAGCAATATCGTGTATGCAATTGCAAAAGTTTGATATTCAATAAATAAAACAAATCCGTTTGGCATTATAACATTATTGTTATAGTGCCAAATTGGTATAAAAAAGATGAAAAAGACAGTATTATTCCTTCTTCTCAGTTCATTTGCACTCGGAGTGCAGGCTGAGGAAAAAGAAGTTTTCGAGTACAGATTTTCCGGCCTGTACGAATTGAAAAATGCCCATATCGTCGACAGTCTGGACGTGAACGGAAAGAGATTCGAACTGAAGAATCTGCTGGATTCAGCCATCCCTACAGTCCATGTGGATGAACTCCCCTGGGCCAAGGGCACGGCCCAGGCCGGACGCGAGGAGAGCATCAGGGAAGGGGCATGCTACGCCCGTATGATGGGATTCAAACTGGACAACTCAAGCTTCACAAAGTTAGGCGTCAAGATTAGCGGCACCGAGGATTACCGTCTGTACGTGGACGGAGTTTCCAACTCAGGGTCCGGAATCCAGCTTGAGCCTGGAACCCATGAATTTCTGGTGAAATACCTTCTCACGGATTCCCTCAAAGTAAGCTATGAGCTCAGCTGTGGGGATGCCGTACAGACATTCGGCCCGGGCAGGCGTTTCTCCCTCGATGCAAACACCATAGGCCGGAGCTGCAGGGGCGTCAGCGTCTCTCCGGACGGAAAATACGCGCTTATCAGTTACAACACGGTGTTTGCCGGAGGAGCGAGTGAAACAAAGACAGATCTGGTAAGTCTTGCGGACGGCAGATGCCTTCTCAGCAGCGATACCCAGCTCGCGTGGCTTGCAAACAGCTGCGAATATTGGTATACAGAGAAGTCGCTGGAGGGAGGAAGGGACATCATAGCCGTCAGCCCGAAAGACGGCAGCCGCCGCGTGCTGGCTTCGCGCATCCCTGAAGGTTACTTTGTGATCTCCCCTTCCGAGGACTACCTTATATATTATCAGTATCAGGAAGGACCCAAGGAGGGTGAGGTGCATCAGATCCTTACTCCGGACGACCGTCAGCCAGGATGGAGAAGCAGGAGCAACCTGGCCCGCTACGACATTGCAAGCGGCGTGATGCAGCCTCTCACCTTCGGCCACCACAATGCCTATCTGGCCGATATTTCCTGCGACGGCCGCACGCTGCTGTTCTCAACTTACCGCGAGCGTCTTACCCAGCGTCCTACCACTCTCAGCTCGTATTATACGATGGACCTGGAGACGCTGGAGACCAGATGCGTAATCGAGGACGACGGTTTCATTGCCGGGGTGTCATTCTCCCCTGACGGAAAGCAGCTGCTCGTGCGTGCTTCGGCAGAGGCCTTCGGAGGCTTCGCAAGCGAGGTGAAGCAGGGGCAGACGCCCAACACCTTCCACTATCTGCTCTATGTGCTGACGCTGGAAGATCTGAGCGTCAAGACCATCACCCCCGGCTTCGGACCATCGCCACTGGACTGCGTATGGAGCAGGGCCGACGGACGCGTCTACACCCGTACGGAGGATGGAGACTGCCATGGATTATACTCAATCAATCCTTTAGATGGAAAGATTCAGAAGATTGATTTACAGGAAGAATATATCACATCACTCGACCTTGCTTACAATGCTCCCACGCTTGCTTACTGCGGCCAGAGTCTGGAGAATGCAGACAGGGTTTACGCACTTGACCTGAAGAAGAAAAAGAGCGTACTGCTGAATGACCTCAGCAGTGAAAGGCTTTCCGGAGTAGAGATGGGCCAGGGTGGTTCGTACGAATTCACAAGCAGCCGCGGAGACAGAATTACCGCGTTCTTCGTCACTCCGCCGGATATGGACCCGGACAGGAAATACCCTATGCTCGTACATTATTACGGCGGCTGCTCCCCTAGCCTGAGGTATGCAGTGGGATCATATTCACCTCAGTATTATGCCGCCCAGGGCTATGTATTCATGGTTGTGAATCCGAGCGGTGCTTCAGGAATGGGCCAGGAGTTCGCTGCAAGACACGTGAATACCGCCGGAGATGTGGTTTCAGACGATATCATCGAGGCTGTTCAGAACTTCTGCAAGGATCATCCTTATGTGAATACGGAAAAGATAGGCTGCTTCAGCGCTTCTTACGGCGGATTCATGACACAGCTGCTTCTCACCAAGACGGATATGTTCGCCTGCGGCATATCCCACGCCGGCATCAGCAGCCATACAAGCTACTGGGGCGAGGGTTACTGGGGATATTCCTACAGCGAGACCAGCATGGCTAACAGCTATCCGTGGACCAGAAAAGACCTCTACGTTGACCGCAGCCCGCTTTACAATGCAGACAAGATACATACACCTCTTCTGTTCCTGCACGGCTCGGCGGACACCAATGTACCAATAGGCGAGAGCATACAGATGTTCACGGCCCTCAAGCTTCTTGGCCAGGACACCGCATTCGTGGTCGTCGACGGCGAGAATCACGGCATACGCGAGTTCAACAAGCGCCGCCAGTGGCTGCGCACCATCTCCGCATGGTTCTCCAAGTATCTCAAGGACGATCCGTCCTGGTGGAACGAACTCTACCCGGAAAAGAATCTATAGCTCTTGAATTTTGCTTATATTTGTAACAAGCGATTATTTCATGAAAAAGATTACTCTGATACTTACGGCAATCATGGCTTTCTGCCTTAGTGTTGCGGCACAGAACAGCCCGCGTAAAGGAAGATGGACAAAGGAACAGGCCTGGGAGTGGTACAACGCCCAGCCATGGATACGCGGATGCAACTACATGAGTGCGGATTGCGCCAACAGGGTTGACCAGTGGCAGGAACTTGGCTTCGAGGAACGCTTCGAGACCCAGCGTCAGGAACTTGCACTGGCACAGTCCATTGGTTTCAACACCGTCAGGCTGCTCATTGCCGAGGAAGGATTCGGAATCTGGATTGCGGACCATGACGGCTTCATGCAGAGGTTCGACCGCACCCTTGCCCTTTGCTTCGAGCACGGCATACGCGCCATCGTTACCCTGGCAAACGACTGCTCGCGCCCAAAGGAGCTTTGGAAATTGCCTCAGCCAGGTCCTCAGCACTATGATTGGGGATATCACGGCGGCCGTAAGCAGTCCCAGCACGGAACCTACCCCGGAGCCATAGGCTTCACCTCCCTTGACGATCCGGAACTCTCGGAAGCCTTCTTTCAGATGTGCCGCGAGATAATGACCGTGCACAAGGATGACCAGAGGATACTTTTCTGGGACCTTATCAACGAGCCTGGAGCTAACAACCGCAAGCAGGTCAGCGTGGCAAACGTGAGACGTCTTTTCGAGATAGGCTGGGAGGTAAATCCTTCGCAGCCGCTCACGGCAGACCTTTGGAACTCTTTCGGCAAGGGTGAGAAAAACCCGAGCGAGAATGCCGTTGCCGAGCTATGCGACATCATAAGCTACCATGACTACTCCCCTCTCAAAAGACAGAAGGAGATTGCGGAGGACCTCCGCGAGCGCATCGGCCGTCCTATGATAAACACCGAATGGCTTGCCAGAATCAGAGGCAACTACGTGCAGGACTGCTACGCCTTCTTCGAGCAGGAGCGTATAGGCTGCACCATGTGGGGCTTCGTCGCAGGCAAATACCAGACCTACGAGCCTTGGGAAAGCATGTGGAAGGAGATCGACGCCGGCAAAGGCAAGCACTACGAGATTACCAAGTGGTTCCACGACCTCTACCGTCCGTCTCTCAGGCCTTACGACCCTGAGGAAATCGCAATCATAAGCCACATCAACGCCCAGGCAGACGACGAATTCGCCAACAAGGGCGCATACAGCATCAGGCAAAACATAGCCCGCAGCCACAAGATTCTCTCCGAGGACATCTGGAACGGCTACAGACGCACCGAGTTCGACTTCGAGGGACACAAGGCATGGGTCGTGGAGCCTGCGGTCAGCCCGCTTCAGGGACGCCCTTGGACCTGGACCACACAGTGGGCCGAGGCCTATGTGGACCGCACCGGCGTGCTTGACCTGCTGAAGGAAGGCTTCCATCACGTGACCATAGACATCTTTGAGGAAAGGGGCAGCGACGAGGCTGTGGCCCTTATGGCAAGGTTCCAGGATTTCCTGCGCACAGAGCTGGGCTTCTGCCCTCAGGCAAGGCTGATAGGATTGAGCTGGGGAGGTTTCTTCGCCGTCAGATACGCGGCTGCGTACCCTCAGAATGTTGCCAGGATCTATCTTGACGCACCTCTGCTCTGCCTGGGCAGGGAGTTCAAGGGCGACATCGGCCCTTGGAAGGATATGAAGAAGGGCAAGTGGAGCAAGGACGCGCGCATGCCTGTCA
>JAGHUW010000112.1 GCA_018064625.1 Candidatus Cryptobacteroides equifaecalis
GTTTCTGAGTGCCATTGTATTAAAGTGTTACACCTGTTTTGAATATTGCTATCTCTCTCCATCCGTTCTTCTCGTTGTTCACCTTCTCTCCGCTAGCAACCGCAAGTACAAAGTCGATGAACTGCTCTGCCACATCTGCCATAGGCTTGTCTTCCGCGAGTACGCCCGCGTTGAAGTCGATCCAGCTTGGCTTGAGGCCTGCTATGCGTGAATTGGTGGAGATCTTCATTGTAGGCACGAAGCTTCCGAACGGAGTTCCGCGACCCGTGGTGAAGAGGACTATCTGGCAGGCGCTGGATGCGAGAGCCGTGGACGCCACGAGGTCATTGCCGGGGGCGCTGAGAAGGTTGAGTCCCTTGGTGTGGATGCGCTCGCCGTATTTCATGACGTCACGTAGCACGCTCTTTCCGCTCTTCTGGGTGCAGCCGAGGGACTTTTCCTCGAGTGTGGAGATTCCGCCCGCCTTGTTGCCCGGAGAAGGATTCTCATACACAGGCTGGTCGTTCTTCATGAAGTATGCCTTGAAGTCGTTGATCAGGCTCACGGTCTTGTCGAAGGTGGCCCTGTCCTGGCAGCGGTTCATGAGGATGGTCTCCGCACCGAACATTTCAGGCACCTCGGTGAGCACTGTGGTTCCGCCCTGCTCCACGATCCAGTCCGAAAAGACTCCCAGAAGAGGGTTGGCTGTGATGCCGCTGAGACCATCGGAGCCTCCGCACTTCAGGCCTACGCGAAGCTCGCTTACAGGGATGTCCTCGCGCTCGTCCTTCGAAGCGGCGGCAAATATCTCACGGAGCTGCTGGAGCCCGTACTCGATCTCGTCTCCCTCGACCTTCTGCACTGTCATGGTGCGCACGCGAGCAGGGTCAACCTCGCCCACGAGTTCCATGAAGGCGTCGAGCTGATTGTTCTCGCAGCCCAGGCTGACAACAAGCACGCCGCCGTTGTTGGGGTGATGTATCATGTCCGCAAGCACCGTGCGGGTGTTCTGATGATCGTCACCCAGCTGCGAGCAGCCGTAGTTGTGAGGGAAGGCCACCACGGCGTCGATGCTGCCGCGCTTGCCCTCGATCTCCTGGTTGAACCTGGTGGCGATGGTCTGGGCGATGCCGTTCACGCAACCCACCGTAGGGATGACCCAGATCTGGTTGCGCACGCCCACCTGACCGTCGGCCCTGCGGAATCCCCTGAAAGTTCTGAGTCCGGTGCCTGCGGAGGCAGAGAGATTCGTAGAGGCTGGAGCTCGGCGCAGCGAAGCGAGTCCGGAGCGAGATTGCCTCGGAGAAGCCTCTGCCTCCGCAAGCACCACCTCTGAAGGCTCGTAGGTATAGTCGAGCAGACCTTCGAGGTTGGTCTTGATGCAGCTGTGGTCTATGCAGCTTCCCTTGGCGGCGTCACGGGTCACGTGGCCTATAGGAAAGCCGTACTTGATCACATTCTCCCCGGCCTTGAAGTCCTTCAAGGTCAGCTTGTGACCTGCGGGGATATCCTGGCAGAGGCTTATTCCTGAAACCACTTCACCGGCCTTGAGGTCGGTGAGTGCCACAGCGACGTTGTCGCCTGGATTTATCTGAATGTAACGCATTAGATGATGGTCTTGACTGCTTCACGCATTCCCTTCTCCTGGATCAGTGCAAGGTCTGCCTCAAGCATGGCTGTGAGTCCAGGGATTGCATTGAGGTCCTCGTCCCAGATGAACTCTGCGCCGAGCACTCCCTTGGCAACCTCGGCAGTGCTGCCTGTTGCCCAGAGCTCCTTGAGGAGGTCCATAATCTTCTGGTCATCGTTAGGGACTATCTCGTCCTCGCCGCGCTTTCCGCCCTTGTAGTAGGTGGAGATTGCTGCGAGACCCATCACGAGGCCAGCAGGAAGTTCACCCTTGCGCTCGAGGTAGGTCTTGATTCCAGGAAGGTCACGGGTCTTGAACTTAGGGAAGCTGTTGAGCATGATGCTGGTGACGAAATGCTTTACGAACGGATTGCGGAAACGGTCCATGACGTCTGAGGCGAACTTCTCGAGCTCTGGCTTAGGGAGGTTGAGTGTCTCCATGAGTTCGCCGAACATCACCTTCTGTACGAACTTGCCTATCTCGGGATCCTCGCAGCACTCCTTTACGGTGTTCAGACCGCTGAGGTAGCCTACAGGGCTGAGGACTGTGTGAGGGCCGTTGAGCAGGGTCACCTTGCGCTCGTGGTAAGGAGCCTCTGAAGGGACGAAGAGAACGTGGAGGCCAGCCTTGTCTGCAGGGAATTCCTTTGCAACCTCCTGAGGTGCCTCGATTACCCAGAGGTGGAAGATCTCAGCCTTCACGAGGAGATTGTCCTGATAGCCTACGCGCTCGCAGAGCTCGGCTGCGGTGTCGCGAGGGTAACCTGGGACGATGCGGTCAACGAGGGTGCTGTATACGCCGCAGGCATTCTCGAACCAGTTGGAGAAGTCCTCGCCGAGGTTCCAGAGCTCGATGTACTTGCGTATGCACTCCTTGAGGTGCTTTCCGTTCTCAAAGATGAGCTCGCAAGGGAAGATGATGAATCCCTTGTCCATTGCACCGTTGAAGGTGGTATATCTGTGGTGGAGAAGCTGAACGAGCTTTCCTGGATATGATGATGCAGGTGCGTCAGTGAACTTGCATGTTGGGTCGAATGCGATTCCGGCCTCTGTGGTGTTGGAAATGACGAAGCGCATCTCAGGCTGCTCTGCGAGCTTGAGATAATCCTGGAAGTCACGGTAAGGGTTGACGCCGCGGCTGACAACGTCGATCATGTCTACAGAGTCGACTGCCTGGCCCTCGTCGAGTCCCTGGAGGTTGAGGTGATAGAGGCAGTCCTGCTCGTTGAGCATGTCCACCATTCCCCTGTCTATAGGCTGAACGAGGACTACAGAAGCGTTGAAGTCTGTCTTCTGATTGGTCTTCCAGATGATCCAGTCGACGAATGCGCGGAGGAAATTGCCCTCTCCGAACTGAATGATTTTCTCTGTGTACTGCTTTGCAGCAGGGGCAGATGTACGGTTCAATCTTTCCATTTTATATCAGTTTTAGTTATTGTTTCCGGTATGGACTCCGCAAAAATAATAAAATTTTCGTGAACGTGCACGGAAACGGGAATTTTTTACTAAATTAGGCGTTGGAAAACATTAAACACTCAATAACATGTCATTCATCAACGAAGATTTCATGCTCTCCAACGTAACCGCAAGAGAGCTGTATCATGAGAGCGCAGAGAAAATGCCTATCATAGACTATCACTGCCACCTCGTACCTCAGCAGATAGCAGAGAACATCCAGTTCCGTGACATCACCCAGCTCTGGCTGGTGGACGGACATTACGGAGACCACTACAAGTGGCGTGCAATGCGCGGAAACGGTGTTTCAGAGGATTACCTCACCGGAGGCAAGCACAGTTCATGGGAGACATTCGAGAAATGGGCGGAGACAGTCCCTTACACCATGAGGAACCCTCTCTACCACTGGACACATCTCGAGCTCAAGCGCGTGTTCGGAATCGACAAACTCCTCAAGCCTGAGACGGCACGTGAGATATTCGAGGAGTGCAACGCAAAGCTCGCCACAGAGGAGTTCCGCGGCCAGGCCCTCATCCGTAAGTTCGGAGTCGAGGTTGTATGCACAACAGACGACCCTGCCGATGACCTCCGCTGGCACAAGCAGATCATGGAGAACCCGTTCGGCACCAGGGTCATCCCTGCATGGCGCCCGGACAAGGCAATGGCAATAGAGGACCCTGTATCATACAAGGCTTACATTGAGAAGCTCAGCGAGGTTTCCGGAATGGAAATCAGAACATACAATGACCTCAAGGATGCCCTTCAGAAGCGTCATGACTTCTTCGCATCTATGGGCTGCAGCCTTTCAGACCACGGTCTGGAGAATTTCTACGCAGCAGACTACACAGACCTGGAGGTGGAGTTCATATTCAGAAAAGTCCTTCTCGGAAGAACCCCTAACGCAGACGAGCTCAATAAGTTCCGCAGCGCCTTCCTCTACGACCAGGCAATCATGGACGCTGAGGCCGGCTGGGTGCAGCAGTTCCACGTTGGAGCAATCCGCAACAACAACACTGCAATGTTCCAGAAGGTTGGTGCCGACACTGGCTTCGACGCCATCCACGACCATCAGATTGCAGAGGTGGGACACAAGTTCTTCGACAGGCTTAACTCCGAGGGCAAGCTCGCCAAGACCATACTCTACTGCCTCAACCCTAAGGACAACGAGGTGATGATGACCATGGCCTACACCTTCAATGACGGCAGCTGCCCGGGCAAGATGCAGTTCGGTTCAGGCTGGTGGTTCCTCGATCAGGAGGTGGGCATGCGCCGCCACATGGACGCACTCAGCGTTCTTGGTCTGTTCAGCCGCTTCGTAGGTATGCTCACGGACTCACGCAGCTTCATCTCATACCCTCGTCACGAGTACTTCCGCCGCATCCTCTGCGACGTTGTGGGTACAGACGTGGAGAATGGAAAGCTCCCTGTATCGGAGATGGAGAGAATACACCAGATGATCAAGGACATCTCCTACAACAACGCCAAGGAGTACTTCAAGTTCTGATAATCACCTGACATAATTGAGAAAGCGCAGATTTTCAACCGAAAATCTGCGCTTTTCTTGAAAATCGCTGAAAAAAGCAGAAAAACCCGCAAAAATCTGCGCTTTTTCTACTCCGCCGTGGCGCTGAAGACTACGATCTCCTTGTCGCTTGGGAGAGTAAGCTCGTTGGAGCCTGCGGCCACCGGAATGTCTAAATAGAACATATAGGTGTGAACGTAGGCCTCGTTGCGTGTGTAGGCGCCGTGACGGTGTGAACCGACGTATGCCACGTTGCCCTCGTGCTGCTCAGCCTCGTGGATGTCTGCCCAGGCGTTGTAGCGGTAGAATCCGCTGAAGCAGCCTACATGCGCATCGACGTCTGTTCCTGCGTTGAAGGTGGCAGTCTTCTCTCCGCCGGTAGAGGCCACGAGAAGGTGCACTGTCTTTGTCCCTTCAGGAAGCGCGAGCTTCTGCCCGTCGCAGAGAACCACGTTCTTGAAGTCTGCACGGCCGAAGCTGTACGGAACGCCGCGGAAGTTGAGGGTCTGTGGGAGAAGCTCAGCTGCATAAGAGTGCCAGTCTTTGTCCACGTGGCCGAAGGCGCTGAATGAATCGGTGCTGATGCCCACCTCGTTGTAAGGGAGCTCGAGGCCGGTGTATGCAGGTGCAGTCTGCCTGCTTTCGTTGCAGAGGATACGGAAGGTGTTGAGAGAGAAAGGCTTGGCATCAACAGTGAGGCTGTTGCCGCTGAAAGTTGCCTCTGCCATGTCCTCCTCGATACCGTTGCTGACGCTTGCCGAGCTGATGGTGCTGAGGAAGCTGATCTGCGCGCTGGCTCCCTTGCCGCTCTGCTCGTAGCCGCGGATGATGTATCCGTTTCCGTCGACAGCCTTCTTCACTGCCTTCACTCTCACTGCAGGGTTACTGCTTGCGAGCAGGCTTACCTGCCTTGCTCCGCGTGCGCCCTTTGCAGCAATCGCTGCTATGGCCCTCTGGTTGAGCTTGTCTGACTCTATGTCTGCCCTGGCCGGGTCAAGTTCTCCGCTGTGGCCCATGATGGAGTAGGTGAAGCTGTGGCGGCCGAGGTCCATGCTCTGCTGGTAGCTGTGGAACTGCTCCACGAAAGGAGTGTGCAGCAGGGTGAGTCTCAGAGTGTTGTCTGATGGCTTGTCCCAGCCGTACTTGCAGTCGTTCATGATGGTGACGCCGTAGCTGCCGTCGTTCGCGGTCATGTCTGCCCACTGATGGGCGATCACCTCATACTGGATATCGGTATTGTTTCCGCGGCGTACGTTGCCGAGGCCCTGGTCGTAGCTTGCCTCGCTGCAGTCGAAGGCGAGAGGGAAGCTGGCCTTGAGCAGGCTTCCGCGGCTCTGCCAGTCGATCTCGTTCTCTATGTCGATGCGGTCGTCGGCAGCTCCGTTGCTGAGTACAATCCTCTGCACGAAGCTGGACTCACCGTACTTCCTCTCCACTCTGAGGGCGGCCTTCACAGGTCCGCAGTACTCGCAGCTGATGACTGTCTGTCCGTTGACCTTGGATGGCTCGCGGTCCATGACCTCCTTCCTGATTTCCCATGCAGGCCATCTGATGGACTTGTTGTTCGAGAAGACGCTGAGGCCGATAGCCTCGCCTTCCTTGACGAGTTCCCTGCCCACGCGCTTGTCGACGATGGAGCAGATGTCTCCGTCTGCATTGAGAGTGACCTTATATACCGAGTTCTCGATCCAGTTGCTGCCCACCTTGATCTTGCCCGCAGCGTCGGCTGCTGTCTGAGGA
>JAGHUW010000186.1 GCA_018064625.1 Candidatus Cryptobacteroides equifaecalis
TGTGCGGCCTCCAGAAGGGTGACAAGGTTGCCATCTGTGCGAGGAACCAGGCCAACTGGGGTGTAAGTTTCCTTGCGGCACTCACATACGGAGCCGTACCGGTCCCTATCCTTCATGAATTCAAGGCGGAGAGCATACAGCATCTTGTGAACCATTCCGAGGCTAAGGTATTCTTCGTCGATGAGGTGATCTGGGAAGGACTTACGGAGGCTGAGATGCCTGGTCTCGAGGTAATCGTGCAGATCAACAACCTCGAATTTATATTTGCCCGCAACGCAGAACTTGCAGAGGTGAGAAAGAATATCCAGAACATCTTCAAAGAGCGCCATCCGAACGGCTTCGGTCCGGATGACCTCAACTATTACGAGGACAGCGCAGAGGAGCTTGCTCTCATCAACTACACTTCCGGAACCTCGGGATTCTCAAAGGGTGTGATGATCCCTTACCGTGCTCTCTGGACCAACATCAGGTTCGCAAGATGGGCGGAGCCGCAGATGACCTGCGAGTCGGAGGTTGTTGCCATGCTGCCTTCTGCGCACATGTACGGAATGATGTTCGAGTTCCTCTTCGAGATGAGTATAGGTGCGCACGTGCATTTCCTCACCCGCACCCCTAGTCCCAAGGTCATCCTCAAGGCTTTCGCAGACATTCATCCGGACATCATCATCGCTGTCCCTCTCATCATAGAGAAGGTGTACAAGTCACAGGTGAAGCCTCAGGTGGACCGCAACAAGCTCTTCATGTACATCCCTCTTCTCGATCAGTTCATGAAGAAGAAGATACGCAACGCCCTCATCAATGCCTTCGGAGGACGCTTCGAGGAGGTTATCCTCGGAGGAGCCGCCTTCAATCCTGAGGTTGAGGATTTCATGGCAAAGATTCACTTCCCGTTCACCGTGGGTTACGGCATGACGGAGTGCGCGCCTATCATTACATACGCGAAGTGGTGGAGAGCCAAGAAGGGATCTTGCGGCCAGGTCATCGAAGGATGTGAGGTCAAGATCGATTCCGAGAATCCGGCAAAGATACCTGGAGAGGTACTTGTGAAGGGTTCCAACGTGTTCCTTGGCTATTTCAAGAACGAGGAGGCCACAGCCCAGGTAATGACCGAGGACGGATGGTTCAGGACAGGAGACATGGGTGTCATTGACTCTGAGGGTTATCTCTTCCTTAGAGGTCGCTCGAAGTGCATGATTCTCGGCCCTTCAGGACAGAACATCTATCCTGAGGAGCTCGAGGCCGTGATAAACAACGTTACATACGTTGTGGATTCCCTCGTCATCGAGGACAACGGAGGTCTCACCGCCCTTATCTATCCTGATTATCACCAGGGTCAGCTGGACGGACACACAGCCGCTGAGATCGAGAAGAGGATCACGGACGGTCTTCCGGAGATCAACAAACAGCTCCCTAACTATGCTCAGATACGCAAGATAGAGTTCCTCCCTGAGGATTTCGAACGTACCCCTAAGAAGAGCATCAAACGTTATCTTTATCAGAGAGGCTAATGAACAAGTTTGACGATAAATACATCCAGATGGCGGCAATATGGGCTAAAAACTCATATTGCAAACGCCGTCAGGTGGGTGCCCTGCTCGTGAAGGACCGCATGATAATCTCAGACGGTTACAACGGGACCCCTTCAGGTTTCGAGAATGAATGTGAGGATGCCAGCGGCGTCACCAAACCTTATGTCCTCCATGCCGAGGCCAATGCAATCACCAAAGTGGCCCAGTCCGGCAACAGTTCCCAGGACGCTACGCTCTATGTCACGGCCTCGCCTTGCATAGAGTGCTCCAAGCTTATCATCCAGGCGGGGATAAAGAGGGTGGTCTACAGGGACGAATATCGTCTCACTGATGGAATAGAGCTCTTGAAAAGGGCGGGAATCGAAGTGGAAAAAGTTGACTGATGAAGCATTATCCGATAATAACAGCTTTGCTGGGCGTGGTCATCGGGGCCGGCCTTATGCTCACTATCCAGAAGTATAACGAGAACAGGCGCATGCTCCGTGCCCAGTATTCAGACTGGCGCAAGCTCAATCTCATACTCAAGAGTGTGGATGAGAACTATGTGGACAGCGTGGACAGAGAAAAGGTAAGCGACGCTGCGATAGTCGCTGCCCTTGCCGCTCTGGATCCGCATTCCATCTATATGCCGCCCGCACAGCTGGAGGCATCGGAAAGTGATCTTGCCGGTCAGTTCGACGGCATAGGCATACAGTTCAACGTGCCTAATGACACCGCAGTGGTGATAGAGGTCATCCCGGGAGGCCCTTCGGAGAAGATAGGCCTTCGCCCAGGAGACCGCATCCTCAAAGTGGATGAGAAGGTGATCGCCGGCGTGAAGTTTCCTCAGGACAGCATGGTCCGCAGGATGAAGGGAAAGGCCGGAAGCAAGGTCCTCATCACTGTGGGCAGGGAAGGGGAGACCATACCTTTTGAGATCACAAGAGGCCGTATCCCAATGCATTCCATCGATGCAGCCTTCATGGTGAACGACACCACAGGTTACATGAGGATATCCAAGTTCGCCATGACAACCTACCAGGAATTCCTCTCCGCAGGTCTTGAACTCAAGGCTGCCGGAATGAAGGCCCTGGTGATGGACCTCAGGGACAATTCCGGCGGATTCTTCGATCAGGCACTGCTGCTTGCCAACACCTTCCTCCTGAAGGGCGCGCAGATAGTATATACCGAGGGCCTGCACAGCAAGAGGGAGGATTACAAGGCCGATGGAAAAGGCTTCCTCCAGGACGACAGGTTGATGGTCCTCATCAACGACGGCTCTGCCTCATCCAGCGAAATCCTCGCCGGAGCCCTCCAGGACAACGGACGCGCCACCATCGTGGGCCGACGCTCCTTCGGAAAGGGACTCGTGCAGAAGCCTGTCTATTTCACGGATGGCTCAGGCGTCAGACTCACAATAGCGAGATTCTACACTCCATCCGGCCGCTGCATACAGAAGCCTTACTCAGATGATTACAACTATGAGGTGTTCGAGCGTTACAACAGCATGGAGCTGGTGAACGCAGACAGCATGAAACTCGAAAAGGGTGGAATACTCCCGGATGTATTCGTGCCGATAGATACCACCAAGGTGGGACCTTTCTATGCCAACTGCAACAGGAAGGCGACTGCGATGCGTTTCGCCTCGGCTTTCTTTGACAGACACAAGGCGCAGCTCTCCGATATCGATGACTATCAGGCCCTGCTTGCCTATCTTGACAAGGCTCCGCTCGAGAGCGAGTTCCTTGCCTTCGCGAAGGCAAAGGATGGTCTTGTACCAAACAATTCCGAGTGGGCTGTTGAGAAACCTTATATGATGACTCAGGTGCGTGCCCTCGTGGGCCGCTACTCAAAACTTGGAGACAAGGCCTTCTACCACATCTACCTGGCCATAGACGATGTTTATGACCGGGCGATGAAAGAATTGCAGAAATAAAAAAAGAACCTGCTGTCAGTTCAATTGGCAGCAGGTTCTTTTTTATATCCTGGCGATTTCGCTACGTCTTCTGATTATGGAGTTGTAGCGGTCAAGAACTTCCCCGACTACATCTTCCCAGGAGCGCACTATGCTGTGCGATGCCTGCACTCCCACTCTGTGCACCCTCTCCGGGTCTGCGATGAGTGCTCTCAATGTTGAGGTGAAATCCTGAAGGTCGTTGTTGATGAGGAATCCGTTCTCCCCGTCCTTGAGTATCGTGGCTGCGGTTGCGCCTTTTACCATTACGGCAGGAGTATGCAGGGCTGCGGCCTCGCGTACTACCAGAGGGGCGTTGTCGTACAGGGAAGGGAAGAGGAAGAGGTCTGCTGCGGCATAATACTTCGTGATTGTCTCCCTGTCCTTTATGCTGCCGGCAAAGGTGACCTTGTTGTCCATCCCTTTCTGGGAAACAAGCTCGCGCATCTCCTGAGCTGCGTAGCCGTCTCCTACGAATATCATTCTGAACGGAACATCCCTTATCTCAGAGATTGCGTCGATTATGAACCTGACGTTCTTTTCCCAGATGTGCTGGCCTACGAACAGCAGCACAAACTCCTCAGGGGCGATCCCAAGGCTTTTTCTTGACTCGGTGAAGAACTTCTCAGGGTATTCCTTGACAAGGTCGCAGCCGTTGTCCACAACCTCCACATGGCCTTTGAAACCGTATTCGCGTATCACTTCCTTGACGGAATCCTGTGGTACCCATACCTCGTCAGCCTTCTCGTAGAAGCTTATTATCTCCTTTATTATGGTATCCACTATGCGATCCGACTTGATAACGCGGGAGAAATCGTCCCTGTATTTGGAGTGGAATGTCGCCACCATCGGGATGTTCTGGCTGCTTGCCACACGACGCGCGGCAAATCCTGTTGCGAAGGGACAGTGCGCATGCACTATCTTGAACCTTGTCTTCATGATGCTCTTGAGAAACATCGGGTCCAGCTGTGCGATTCCCGTCACATAGGGCTTTCTCATAGGTACAGGCACCGAGATATAATCCAGGACCTTGTAATCATATTGGGAATAGTCGGCTCCGCTCACACTTGGAGTGATAACCTCTACGCCTCCCACCATCTTCTGCATCCAGTATGCGTAGTTCTGCACGCAGACTGATACTCCGTCCATTACAGGCGGGAAACAGTCATTGAACAGTCCGATGTTCGCTGTATGTTTTTCCATGGCTGCCTCCTACATTCTTTCGATTGTCATATTGCTTGGGATGATTATCAGTCCTACGATGTAAGCAAGTACTCCGAATCCCCATAATGAAAGGAATACCCATCCGAGTCTTATGATAGTAGGGTCAAGTTCGAAATAATCCGCTATTCCTGAGCATACGCCGCCAATCATCTTGTTGTTGACGTTTCTGTAGAGTCTTTTATTTGGTGTCATATCCATTTATTGTTGTATGAATTGATAAACAATGTTTCCTGTATCTTTTGAAGGAGCCTTTGGCGATGCGGAGAACTTCGACATCCTTGCAGCCCTTATGGCAAAGGCTCTTAGGCATCCGTCTGAGGATGAGCAGCTTTCATCTATCTTTGCCCCTGTCACGTTACCGGCGTTATCCACAGTGATCAGAACAGTGACTTCACCGGCTCCCATGCACCTGTAGGCCGGGATAGGCAGGTGGCTTGCCTTACGTCCTCCCAGATCATAGGAGACGACGGAAGGCCCCGTGTATCTGCTTTCCTTCTTCTTTTCCTCCTGTTTCCTCGGGCTTGGGTCAGGGATCTTCTCTTCCGGGGCCTGAAAGCCCTGTTTGAGGTCCTTTGCGAGCCTTTCCGCTTCCTTGTAGAGTTCCTCTGCATCAGTTCCCCTGTCATCCTTCAGAGAGGCTCTATCTACCGCTACATTACGTACGGACGAAGACGGAGCGTTGCCAAGTTCCTTCTGTATCTTGCGGCTGATGGCCTCCTGAAGTTCAGCCTCCTTCTGCAACCTCTCGATCTCTGCTATCATCCTTTCCTTTTCTTCCAGTTTGGAGAAGTCCAGGACGAATGACTCCTCTTTCCTCAAAGACATGTCCAGACCAGCAATAAGCAGGACTATAACCACCGCAAGATGAATGATTACGGTGAGATATAGTCCTGCCCTATCTTCTTTTGAGAATCTGTTCACTGTTCTTCTTTCCTGATAGCTTTCTCTATGGTTGCGCTGATTACGTCTATGGCTACCTTGTTATGGCCTCCCTGAGGGACTATGATGTCTGCATAACGTTTACTTGGTTCAATGAACTGCAAATACATAGGTTTGACAGTGTTGGAATATCTTTCGATTACCCAGTTCACGTCCTTGCCTCTTTCCTGAATGTCCCTGGACATTACCCTCATGAGGCGGTCGTCGTCATCCGCATCCACGAAGATCTTTATGTCCATCTGCTCGCGGAGCTTCTTGCAGGTAAAGATCAGAATGCCTTCGATGATAATCACGTCAGCTGGATTTACCTTGACTGTCTCCTCAAGCCTTCCGCAGGTCAGGTAGGAATACATAGGCTGTTCTACGCTCTTACCATTCTTAAGGTCCTTGAGCTGCGTGCAGAGAAGTTCCCAGTCAATGGCGTCCGGGTGGTCGAAGTTGTTGTGCCTCTTCTGCTCTTCTGTGTAGCTGCTCAGGTCCTTATAGTAGGAATCCTGCGGGATTACAACCACGTTGTCTTCCTTCAATTTCTCCTCAAGGGCCCTTACAACTGTCGTTTTGCCTGAGCCTGAGCCGCCTGCGATGCCAATGACCAACATATTAATACTCTGCGTTCTTAGGTGTTCTTGGGAATGGGATTACGTCACGTATGTTCTGCATACCTGTGACGAAGAGAAGCAGTCTCTCGAATCCAAGGCCGAAACCGCTGTGAGGGCATGAACCGAACCTGCGGGTATCTATGTACCACTCAAGGTTCTTTCTGCTCATCTTGAGTTCGTCGATTCTTGTCTCTATCTTTGAAAGGTCAGACTCTCTCTCTGAACCACCGATGATCTCACCGATCTTAGGGAAGAGGACATCCATTGCACGTACTGTCTTTCCGTCCTCGTTCTGCTTCATGTAGAAAGCCTTGATGTCCTTAGGGTAGTCGGTAAGGATAACAGGCTTCTTGAAGTGCTCCTCCACGAGATATCTCTCGTGCTCGCTCTGCAGGTCTGTTCCCCATGATACTGGGTATTCGAATTTGTGCCCTGCTGCGATTGCCTCTTCAAGTATCTTGATACCCTCTCCGTAAGGAAGGCGCACGAATTCTGTGTTGATTACGCCTTCAAGGCGGGAGATGAGTTCATTGTCGTATCTATCGTTGAGGAACTGGATATCCTCACGGCAGTTGTCAAGAGCATATTTTACGAGGCTCTTGATGAAGTCCTCCGCAAGGTCCATGTTCTCCTTTATGTCGTAGAATGCCATCTCCGGCTCTATCATCCAGAACTCTGCAAGGTGGCGCGGTGTATTGGAGTTCTCTGCACGGAAGGTTGGTCCGAAGGTGTAGATTTCTCCAAGGGCGGTTGCTCCGAGCTCTCCCTCAAGCTGGCCGCTCACTGTAAGGCTGGTCTGCTTGCCGAAGAAGTCCTTGCTGAAGTCAACCTCTCCCTTCTTGTTCTTTGGTACATTGTTGAGGTCCAGGGTTGTTACCTGGAACATCTGTCCGGCTCCCTCACAGTCAGATGCCGTGATGAGAGGGGTGTTGAGATAGACGAAACCCTTTGAGTGGAAGTACTCGTGAATGGCGTATGCCATCTGGCTGCGAAGCCTGAGCACTGCTCCGAAGGTATTTGTCCTCGGGCGCATGTGTGCAACAGTTCTGAGGTACTCGAATGATGTGTCCTTCTTCTGAAGAGGGTAGCGCATAGGGTCGCATTCACCAAATACGGTAATCTCCTGTGCGTGGATCTCAACGTTCTGTCCACTGCCGACTGATTCTACGAGTTTTCCCTCTACGCCTATGCAGGCACCTGTGGTGATCTTCGAGAGGACTTTCTCCGTTTCCTCATTCTTGTCCACCACGATCTGTATGTTGCGGATAGTCGATCCATCGTTGAGTGCGATGAAAGCTATCTCCTTGTTTCCTCTTTTGGTTCTGACCCATCCTTTGGCCAGTACATCACGTCCTGCTTCCATGTGAAGCAGATCCTTGACTTTGCTGCGTGAAATTGCGCTCATTTGTATCTTTTATTATTTTAAAAAGCAGCCCCCTTTTGTTGAGGGCTGCTTATCTGAATCGAAAGACAGAATTATTCAGCCTTTCTTGCTGTGTACATGATCTTAAGTGCGGAGCAACGTCTGAGCTCCTGCTTAACATCGGTAATGATACCCATTCTGACATCCTGGTCAGCTCTGATGTTGACTGTCATGAACTGGCGGTCAGCCTCACTCTTGGACTCACGCTCTGCAGCGATGAAGTCGCGGATGTCGTCAACTGTCTTGAAAGAATCGTTCAGCTGGATACGTGGCTCGGTACCGTACTGCGCCTGATACTGGCGGGTAGGGGAACCGATGTTGATGTATGAAGCGAGATCCTTGCGTTCGAGTTTGACAACCTCTGAAGCTTCAGGAACCTTTACGATAACCTTGTTCTCGGTCTCACGCATCTGCGTTGTAACCATGAAGAAGAACAGGAGCATGAACACGATATCGGACAGAGATCCTGATGACATTGCAGGAACCTCTTTCTTATTATTGCTTCCTCCGAATTTTGACATAATTCTTTCCTCCTATTATTATTTCTTCTTACCGATATCCTTAGGTTCTGCCTCGGAAATGTTCTGTGGAACTGCTTTCTTGACGATATCCTGCTTGTCTTCATCGAGAAGAGAGAACTTCTTGCCGAAGTTGCGTCTTGAGAATTCGTCACGGAGCTCATTCACAGCCTTTACGAGTTCGTTCTGAACTGCGATGTATGACTGGTAACTTGTACCGCGGTCATTCTGCAGTGAAACTACACCTTTGGAAACCTGAACTGTACCGTATCCCTCGATCTCCTTTGCCTCCTTCTCAGGAAGGTTCGGGTCATCTGAAGGGTTGGTAAGGAATTCCTTGATCTTGTCCTTGAGCAGAGTGATATCTATAGGCTCACTACCCGCAAAAATTCTATCGTTTGAGTTAATCCTTACGATAACGATGTTACGGCGGTTGACTTTCTGGTCCTCGAGCTTCTGGTCCTTTTCAGGCATAGGCGGGAGGCGGCGGGAAAGACCCGTCTGTGATCCCATGGTTGTGGTCATAAGGAAGTAACACAACAGAAGGAATGCGATGTCAGCCGTTGAACTTGAATTGATTGCTGGCGTTTTCTTACCCATAGCTTATTTCTTCTTATTAGCGATAGCCATACGAACCTCACCGACGATGATTGCTACGATAGAAGCGGCGCCGACGATGTATGTAAGGTTAAGGACTGTGTCAGTAAGTTTGAGAGTACCTGCCTCCGGCTGAGCAGTTGTGAGTCCCATTGCCGGGTCACCTGCTGCAAGAAGGTAGGCTACAAGGCAAAGCACCGCAACGCCCACGAGCACAACGCCAATCTTGACGAGGCTCTTAGGGTCGTTCTTGGTGTTTACGATCAAGCCGACAACCACCCAGCTGCAGAGTGCGATGCCCAGCATGACGTAAGCCCAGCGCAGAAGGACGTCTACAGCAAGACCGCTATTCTCCTCGAAGCCTACTGCGAAGCCCCATACGAGGATAGCGAAGCTGACGACGATCAGCGCTACCATACCCCATTTGAATATCTTGTTAAGTTTCATAACTGAATCTGCTTTTTAAGCGTGATTATTTCTTCTCAGCGTACTTTGTGAGTACATCGATAAGGCAGATTGAAGAGTCCTCCATGTCGATGGAGATAGAGTCAATCTTTGCGAGGATGTAGTTGTAGAACACCTGGAGGATCATAGCGACGATCAAACCGCCGACTGTGGTGATCAAAGCGACTTTCATACCACCTGCAACGACGTTAGGTGAGATATCACCGGCAGCCTGGATAGCATCGAATGCGTTGATCATACCGATAACGGTACCGAGGAATCCGAGAGAAGGTGCGATAGCGATGAAGAGGGAGATCCATGAAAGACCGTTCTCCATTTCGCTCATCTGAACAGAACCGTAAGAAACGACTGTCTTCTCAACAACGTCAACACCCTGCTCGTAGCGGAGGAGACCCTGATAGAAGATGCTGGCAACAGGACCGCGTGTATTGCGGCAAACATCCTTTGCAGCCTCGATGCCACCCTGTGCAAGAGCAGCCTCAACCTTCTCTACAAGAGCCTTTGTGTTGGTCTTTGAGAATGTGAGATAGAGAATACGCTCGATGGCGAGTGCAAGACCGATGATAAGGCAGATGATGATGAGGGACATGAAGCCTGCACCACCCTCGATGAACTTGGTCTTGAGAGCCTGATGGAGAGGAATCTCTGAATTGCCGGAGAGAAGATCAGCAGCGCTTGTTGCCTGCTCTACAACCTCCTCAGCTGCAGCAGCCTGCTCGTCCTGAGCAGAAGCGATGTTTGCAGAGAAGGCCATAAGACCTGCTACTGCCAGAAACATGAAAAACTTTTTCATAATGATTAAAAATTGTATTAGTTGTAACTATAATTACGGATTAAACGGACGCAATTTAGCAAAAAAAAACGAATTGACAATAATTATTTTGAGATTTCGCCCCTCAGATTGTTTGTCAGAGCTTTCTTCACGACACTGTTATCCCCTTCACAGCCAAGAAGGTGAAACAGCTTTCCCAATGCACTCTCGGTGGTAATGTCGTATCCCGATATCACTCCGGCTTTCTTGAGGGTCATTCCAGTGGCGTACAGGTCCATGTTCACGTTGCCGCTGAGACACTGGGTGACGTTGAGAAGTACCTTGCCTCTCCTGTCGGCCTCCTTGAGAATCTCTATGAACCAGTCCTTCGAGATGGCATTGCCGGAGCCGTAGGTCTCTATGATGACAGCCCTTGAACCGTCTCCCAGGAGTATGTCCCTGACCACCTGTTCGGTGATGCCCGGGTGGACCTTCAGTATGGATACTCTAGTGTCCAGTGAAGTATTGATGCTCAGCTCGTTGGATGGCTCTGGCCGCAGTATGAAGGGAAGGTTGTAATCTATGTTTATGCCTGCAGTCGCGAGGGGAGGGTAATTGGGCGAGCGGAAGGCTTCGAAGCCGGTCGCGTTCACCTTGGTGCTTCTGTTGCCGCGGTAGAGCCTGGAGTTGAAGCAGATACACACCTCCGGCACCATCGCGCGGCCGGCCTCATCGGTTGCGGCGGCTATCTCTATGGCTGAAATGAGGTTCTCCTTTCCGTCGGTCCTGGGCCTTCCTATAGGCAGCTGGCTTCCGGTGAAGATCACCGGTTTGGAGAGATTTTCGAACATGAAGCTCAGGGCCGATGCGCTATATGCCATTGTGTCTGTCCCATGCAGGATGACGAATCCGTCATACGAGGCGTAGCTGTCCCTTATCATCTCCGCGAGCTGCCTCCAGAGGTGTGGCTCCACGTCTGAAGAATCGATAAGGGGGTCGAAGGTGCAGGCATCGATCTGAATGTTGAATTTCTTCAGCTCGGGCACCTCTTCCTTGATTCCGTCGAAGTCGAAGGGACGCAGGCCCCCAATGACGGGGTCTTCCTTCATTCCTATCGTGCCTCCTGTGTATATGAGTAATATTCTGGTCATAGATTGAATAGTGTTCTGGCGTTGTTTGTGGTTGTCAGTGCTACTTCCTCCAGGCTTTTTCCCTTCAGCCCGGCCAGGAATTCCGCTATTACGGGTATCATGCAGCTCTCGTTCCTCTCCCCTCTGTGAGGGGTCGGGGCAAGGTAGGGAGCATCCGTCTCCAGGACTATCCTCTCCAGCGGTATCTCGAGTATGTCTTTTGCTATGGATGCCTTCTTGAAGGTCAGCACTCCGCCTATGCCCACATACCAGTCGCCGCTTCTGAGCAGTCTCCGGAAGATCTCCGCACTGCCGCTGAAAGCGTGCAGGTTACCCCTGAGGTGCAGGTGCGCGCAGTCCTCTATGATATCCACGAAATCGCCCACGGCATCCCTGAGGTGTATGTTCACCGGAAGGTCCCACTGCGAGGCGAGCTCCAGCTGCACCCGCAGGGCCTCCTTCTGCTCCTGCTTGAATTCAGTGCTGAAATGGTAGTCCAGACCTATCTCGCCAACGGCCACTATGCCCTTGTCCCTGTATGGCAGCATCAGGTCAATCTCATTCCTCCATTCCTTGTCCACGGAGCCCGGATAAAGGCCGAGCATGGGGTGAAGCACGCCGGGATGACGCTCCGTCAGGGCGAACATTGCCTCCCTTTCCCGGGAGTCGATGTCCGGCTGCAGCATCTTCACCACTCCGGCAGCCTGCCCGCGGGCAATCACCTCGTCCTCGCAGCCCCTGAAGGCTTCGTCCGAGTTATGCGTATGCGTGTCTATGAATTCCATTTCAGAATGCAAAATTAGCAATTTCTCGTGTTAATGGCGCAGTTTCCGAACAAATCTATGCTAATGAAACCGTCCGCCTCGAGCAGTCCGGTGAGGGTGGATATGCCGGCATAGTTCATATCCGTGCGCCGGCAGATTTCCTCTATGCTGATACCCCTTTCCTTCTTTATCTCCATGGCTACGAGGCAGAGGGCGTCGATCTCCTCCTGGCACAGGCTTTCCTTGAAGTGCGAGCAGATTTCCGTCAGCAGGTCTGAGCTGCGCCTGCGCTGCCATTGCCCCAGGCCCAGCCCTTCGCAAAGTATGGAAAGATTATCGAAGGATTCGGCCAACTTCTCGTTTATCAGGCGGTTGCATCCTGCGGATCGGACGTCGTCTATCCTTCCTGGAAGGGCGAATACATCCCTGCCATAGCCTGCTGCAAGCCGTGCCGTCATGGTCCCGCCTCCCTTTATCTTCGACTCCACCAGCACCGTGGCCCTGGAAAGACCGGCGATGATGCGGTTCCTCCGGAGGAAATTGAATTGAGTCGGGGCGGTCCCGGGCGGATAGTCGGTGACAAGGGCGCAACCCGGGGTCGAGGCTATCCTTTCCGCGTCCCTGCGATGCCTGAGCGGATATACGGAGTTTATTCCGACGGGCAGCACCGCCACCGTGGGCAGGCCCATGTCCAGGGCAGTTCTATGCGCGCAGATGTCGACACCTATGGCCAGGCCGCTGACCACCAGTGGTTTGCGTGGAGTTTCCGCGAATGCCTGGACGATTCTCTGACACCATTCCGTTCCGTAAGGACTGATGTCGCGGGTGCCCACGACCGAGACGTTATCCTCTCTGCCGAAAACCTCTGCCGCCGAGGAGCAGCTGCGCATGTATAGAACAGCAGGTGCGTCCTCGCAATCCTTCAGAAGGGCAGGATAGTCCGGGTCGCAGATACTGCATACCATGCAACCGTCACGCAGCAGTTTCGAGTAGAGCCTTTCGGCGTCCTCCAGACTGGAATCGTTGATGAAGGAGAGATTCTTGACGTAGCCCCCGAAAAGACGCATCCGCTCCTCCTGAGGCAGTTGGAACACTGCTTCAGCGGAACCAAGCGTTTTGATGATGTTGCGGGAAATCCTCGGCTCGTAGCCGAAGACGTTGTTCAGTGCGATGGCACTGACTTTCGAAAATGTATCCTTGTCCATTTCTCATAGTGTTTAAGTCCTGGACAAAGATACTCAATCGTCATCAGATAATCAAGAGTGCGTCTCCGTAAGGACCGAACTTGTAGTCCTGCTCAAGAGCGATCCTGTAGGCGTTCATTACCTTTTCATAACCGCCGAATGCGGCTATGAGCATGAGCATCGTGGACTCCGGGCGGTGGAAATTGGACACCACGGCGTCAGGAATGGAGAACTCGTACGGAGGGAAGATGAATTTGTTGGTCCACATATCCGCAGGACGCACTTCCTTCTCTGTGGTCACGTTGGTCTCAAGGCTGCGTATCACGGTGACGCCCACCGCGCAGATCTTGTGTCCTGCCTTCTTCGTGTCATTTATCTCTTTGGCCGCCTGCTCGGAAATGATCATTCTCTCACCGTCCATTCGGTGCTTGGAGAGGTCTTCGACATCGACTGCACGGAAATGGCCTATGCCCATGTGCACGGTGATGAAGGTCTTCTCAATGTCCTTGAGTATCATGCGGCTGAAGAGTCCGCGGCTGAAATGAAGGCCTGCTGCGGGCACTGACACGGCACCCTCGTTCTTTGCGAAGATGGTCTGGAACTCTTCTGCATCCTTCTCCTCAGGCTTCTCCTTCACCCATTCAGGTACAGGTGTGTGGCCGAGGGCGAAAAGGGCTTCTTTGAACTCCTCGTACGGTCCGTCGTAGAGGAACCTGAGGGTCCTTCCTCTGGATGTGGTGTTGTCAATGACCTCGGCAACCATGCTCTCGTCATCACCGAAGTAGAGTTTGTTGCCTATCCTTATCTTTCTTGCAGGGTCCACGATCACATCCCAAAGCCTCTGCTCCCTGTTGAGTTCCCTGAGAAGGAATACCATGATGTCTGCTCCGGTCTTCTCCTTCTGGCCATAGAGCTTGGCAGGGAATACCTTGGTGTCGTTGAGGACGAAGCGGTCACCCTTGTCAAAATAATCTATGATATCCTTGAATCTGCGGTGTTCGATCTCACCGCTGTCCTTGTGGAGCACCATGAGCTTGCACTCGTCCCTCCACTGTATCTTTCCGTCAACCTCCGGCATGAGCTCGGTGGCAATCTTCTCCTTCGGAAGTTCAAAATCGAATTGTGATAATTTCATTTTCTTTCAGGCTAACAATATCTATACGGGAGAAGTTGCACAAAAGTTTCAACTTTTTATACTTTTGCCTGCCGGAAAACCTCCTGAATGGATGGATACGTGTTCTTCAGGAAGGGAGGAAGGCTGGACTTGGCCACCCAGACTGCCTTGGTGATATCCTCCTCCCTCTGCGGGGAGAGGTCGTTCGGGTCGTCATATCGCATGTGGTACCACCAGGTATGCTTGAGGTGCCACAATCCGTTTCTGAAATAGCAGTGGTCCGTCACGCATATCAGTTCCCCTGCCTGCAGACGGTCCACTCCGGTCTCTTCCTGAACCTCGCGTACGGCTGTGGTCAGAATGTCCTCTCCGGCCTCACGATGTCCCTTTGGCAGGTCCCAGAGCCCGTTGCGGCTTATCAGAAGATAGTCCCCGCGTCTGTTCTCAACCAGACCGCCGGCAGCATCCACCTCCTTGAATTCGGCACAGAGCCTCCTGTACATCCCCTCGCAGTCCTCCGCGGGGACATATACCCTGCTGATTGGCGCGGACTTCTCGAACATGTCCACCAGCATTGCGATATCCATGGGACCTCCCGGGTGGAATTCGACTGAGTTGGGGTCGGAAAGTGCCTGGTCGTCCGGTCTGCAGATGCAGATGCAGCGGTTTTCGAAGTATATCCTATGCATGAGAAATTTGCTATATTTGCAGATAGGACACAAATATAGGAAATTTATGGCACACTATGAGAGTAAGTGCGGGCTGGTTTCCCGGCCGCAGTCTGAATTATATATGGGCTTCGTGGATATGAGGAATTTCACCAGGATGCTTCCTGCAGAATATCAGAACTCCGTCACAGCGGATTACGATAACCTCAATGCAAGCGTTCAGGGTTTCAACATAGGGGTTATGGTCGATGAGCGCAGGCCGTATGACAGAATCAGGATCATCAGCTCTAATTCACCCGTGGAGTTCTGCATCCTGCTCCATTTCGATCAGGCGCCGGATTCTTCCAAGACCAATTTCAGCATTGAGCTTGACGCAAATCTCAACCTTATGATGAAGGCCATGCTTGGCGGAAAGATAAAGGATGCCCTTGACAAGATAGTCGACGGGCTTGTTGCCGCCTCGGAAGGAAGGATGCCGGAGGGCATGCCTTCAGGCTTCAGGCCGGAGGATTTCAGATGATGTCAGAGGCTTCGGTATCCATACGTCTGAATCCGTTCAAGACTCCGGAAGGAGGATTTGAACTGCCGCAGGGGGCTCAGAGGGTCCCTTGGTCTCCTTATGGGTACATGCTGAGCGAGCGGCCGTCCTTCACTCTGGACCCTCTTTTCCATGCCGGGTGCTATTATGTTCAGGATTCGTCGGCCATGTACGTGGGGCACGTCTTCAGGAAGGTGCTGGCTTCGCGCTTCGCCGGGGCACGCGGGCTGAGGGTCCTTGACCTCTGCGCCGCTCCTGGCGGCAAAAGCACGGACATCTCCGTCTCCCTCAGGGAGGCCTTCGGTGATGATTTCCTCCTCGTCAGCAATGAGGTTATGAAGCAGAGGGCCGGAGTGCTCCAGGACAACATCATGCGCTGGGGTGACCCGCGCGTCACCGTGACGAGCTGCGACCCCGCCGCCTTTGCCAGGCTCGAAGGCTTCTTCGATATCATAGTGGCCGACGTCCCCTGCAGCGGCGAGGGCATGTTCCGCAAGGATCCGAGGGCGCGGGAGGAGTGGTCCCCGGAGGTGGTGAAGCTTTGCGCGGCGCGTCAGAAGAGGATTCTGGCCGATGTCTGGCCGTCCCTGCGCGAAGGGGGAGTGCTTGTTTACTCCACCTGCACCTACGAGGAATGCGAGAATGACGAAAACCTTGAGTGGGCAGCGTCGGAATTGGGTGGAGAAATCATCGTCCCGGAAAATGAATATGCCGATTGCGGAGTCGTGCAGACGCGCGTGGGCAATCTGCTGGAGGTGGGAAAGGTCCCGGGAGAGGGGCAGTGGGTCGGCGCGCTTGTGAAGACCTCGGCTTCGGGATCATGCAGGGGTAGCCTGCAGTCGGCCGTAAGACCTTTCAGGCAGAAGGAGGAGGGCTTCGATCCGGATGCCCCGCTGTCTCTGGACTTCGACAGGAGTTCCTGCAACTGTGCCGATGTGGACAAGGCGCTGGCACTGAAGTACCTGCACCGGGACAGCATCGTCCTCAAGGACGCCCCTCTGGGATATAATGTGATAACTTACAAGGGTGTAGCCCTGGGCTACGTAAAAAATATAGGCAACAGGTGCAACAACCTGCTGCCCAAGTCAAGAAGAATACTGATGAACGTATGAAAAGGATATTGATTGCAGCGGCTGCAGTTTTTGCAGCATTGTCCGTTTCCGCGCAGACAGCGGAGGAATTCAAGGCTAAGTATGAAAGGCAGACAAGGAACGTAGGTCTGAGCGGAGTTGGTGTAGAGACCATTCTCGATTCATGGGCCGAAACTTTCCCGGAGGACAGAGACATGCTGTATGCACGTTTTCTTTTCTTTTTTGACAAATCCAAGGGCAATGCCGTCGTTTCCAGGCCTTCAACCAAGTATCTTGGCCGGGAACCTGTGATGAACCTGACTGACAGCACTGGAAAGAAAGTATATTATTTCCAGGATGTCACATTTGACGATGCATTGTACGGAGAGGCTCTCAAGACCATAGAGATCCTCATATCCAAGGATATTCTCAACCTTAAATACAGGTTTACCAAGGTGGCAGCCCTTAAGGAATTCGAGAAGGAGGACATAGTTCTTACCTTGAGCGAACTCCAAGGCCTGGTTGCTCAGAATGCAGGCAAGCCGGCATGGCACTATGATTCCGATCCTGTGGATTCAGAGCTTTTTGCCGAGTCCATTCAGACCTATTGCGCGGAGCTTTACAGCGTGGGTTCCGAGTCAGCCTATGAGGCTTTCAAGACCATCTCCGAGATGATGCTCAAGCAGTATCCTAAGGAAAGCTGCTTCCTTGATAATCTGGGTTCCTATTGGATGATGTCCAAAAAGAACTACAAAAAGGCTCTTTCCTATTACAACAAGGCATTGAAAATCAACCCGTCAGACCAGGTGGCAAAGACTAACGTGAAGATAGTCCAGAAAAAGATGGCTGCTGCTAAGAAATAGTCTACTCGCTCCTTACTGTCGTGGCTGGATCTACCTTGGATATGAAAAGGGTAGGGATGAGCAGGAGTGCCATTATGGCCACAAAGCATATGAGGTCCGCGGCGAGTATGAACGGGATGTCGAGCTTCACCGGGACAAAGGATATGAAATAGTTTGCCGGGTCCAGTCTGATGAATCTGGTCGTTCCCTGGACAAGGCAGAAGATGAATGCGAGGGCATTTCCCGCTGCAAGGCCTGTTGCGGCCAGTCTGGCAGCCACTCTCAGGAATACTCCGGCAACTGCCTTGTTGCTCATGCCCATGGATTTGAGCAGTCCTATTGTGGAGCTGTTCCTGAAAATTATGATGAGCAGCCCGGAAATCATGTTGAAACCGGCGACGATCACCATCAATATCATTATTATTAGCACGTTGAGGTCTATGATATCCAGCCAGTCGAAGATGCGGGAATAGATTTCCATGCTTGAACGGCACTCATATCCGCACCAGTCTCCAAGTTCCAGAGCCTTGTGTTTAAGATCTTTCCTGCCCGGTTCCTTTCCGTAGCTCAGTTCCAGCTCCGAGTATTCATTGCTTTCCCATCCGTTCAGTCTCTGGAGGTCGCTGCAAGGCACCAGTATTACAGGATTCTCCCCGGTGTCCAGCGGGTTGTCGTATATTCCGCTTATTCGGAACTTCCTTGCCTGTACCTTCTCTCCTATGAAATAGCAGGTCAGGACATCTCCTGTTCCAAGTCCCTGGCCTTCGGCAAGGCTTGAGGGTATCCTTGCGGTAAGGGAAGAATCGGCGCTTTCAGTGCCCTTGAACATGACACCCTTTATGCTGCCCTGGAGTTTTATCAGGCCGGGCCTGTAGATTGCAGGATTTATGCCGGTGCATTCCGGGTCTGAACCGATGGCATTATTCAGTTCCTCCGTCATGACCACCGGATCTCCCATCAGTTTGATATCTCCGGCCATACCTGACAGGGCCTTTCTTATCTCGTGGCGGAAGCCTCCTGAAATGGCTATCGCCAGTATTATGACAAAAGATGAGAGCGCGGTGGCGAAAACGGCCATCCACTGTCTGAAGCGCAGTCTTCCCGCTATGAACTTTCCCGCTCTCATTTCTCCGGACAGATTGTACAGAAACGCTGGTATATACCGTTCACCTGCCTTACGTAGGCCTCCGTCTCTATTCCCTTGAAGGTGCCGAGTTTGATTGCGTCGCAGTTGGCTACGATGGTGCTGTCGCTCATCTCAGGGAACAGGGCCGTTATATTGTCCCACTTTTCGTGATCTACGCCTTTGAATCTGGCGTAGTTGAGGCAGTCCTGGATACGGCCCTCTCCGGCGTTGTATGCGGCGAGGACGAACTTCCTCCTTTCCTGAGGGCTGTCTATCCTTCTGTAAATGCGGAAAAGGTGCTTCAGGTACCGTGCTGCCACATCTATGCTCTGCTCCGGGTCTGAAAGGTCAGACGCTCCCATAGATCTTCCTGTATTGGGCATTATCTGCATTATGCCAGAGGCGCCACGGTTGGATTTCAGTTCTATGTGGAAACGCGATTCCTTGTATGCAATCGCGCAAATCAGCCTCCAGTCAAGTCCGAGGCTGTCCGCTTTTTCCTTCATGATATCATCGTAGGGGCTCAGCGCACCGGTCCTGCTTTTCTTGAAGGGGGAGTAGTTCTCAAGATATATGTCCTTGGAGTTGAGGTAGTCCTCGGAATCATGCCATTCCCTTATCCATTCGTTGATCTGCTTCATCCAGTGTCTGTCGTTGCTGTTGGTGTACCAGACGCTCATGCTGTCCAGGGGTGTCGAGGAAATGAGGCTGTCGTTCTGAATTCCCATGGAATCCAGGAAGGGGAGGACCAGGACGTCTATGACACCCAGTTTGAGCGAGTCAAGATAGCTTTCCCCTTTGGGTACCAGCCTGATTTCCGCCGTGGAATTATTGTCATCTGCGTATTTGCGGAGTATGTGGCAGTTGAATCCTGCTACCAGAGCCCTTGATGTGTCTATCATGGTGCCAAGTTCCACCATGCCCCTGATGTGGGGCTTGTTCTCGGCTCGTTGAGACCTGTTCGTCAGTATTCCAGTGGTTACGGAACCTACGATCAGGGCGACAAGAATGCTGGCTGTGATGTACTCTGATCTGTTGCGCATGTCCTAATGATTGTGATGGTGGCTGTGGCCCTGTCCCAGAGGCTCAACGTAGAATGGCCAGAATATTCCAATCTTGAGGCCGCTTGTTCCGCTTTCAGTGACTGTGTGCCTGTCAGCGCTGAAGTAGTCGAACTTCTTCATAGGCCATCCCATTCCGGCGTTCTGGTATTTTACGAATATGCAGGCTCTCTTCCACTGCATGTTGAGGAAAACGTCGAAATATGGTCCGTTGTTATAGGAATTGACATTCTGGTTGTAGAAGACACCTATGTTTGGATTCCATGCAGGGGAATTCCATTTGGTGTTGAAGTAGGCATTCACACCGAACTGCATCTCAAGAATCTTGTTGGTGTGGCTTTCGTCCCACTGGGCTACGAACTGGAGGTAGTACCTGAGGTTGAATGCCGCAAGGGGAACAGGAACCACATCCTGGTTGGAGGAAATCTGCAGCAGGGCTCTGTTGTCCAGGTGCAGTGGGCCAAGTTTGAGGTTCTTCTCAAGAGATGCGGACAGAATGCTCATTGCCTGGTCATTCTGCCTGATGATGGAGTTGGCGTCGTAGTAGAGGTTGTTGGAGAGCATGGTATAGCCAACCTGTGCCCTTGCCTTCCAATATGGAATGTCTATCTCTCCCTTTATGCTGGTCGTCAGCGTTTTGGAGAAGTCGTTGTTCCAGCTGTAGTGGTTCAGCAGCAGGTGCTGCTGGTACCAGTCAGGCTGTTTGAGGCTGGTCTCGAATATAGCGTTCAGTGACAACGGGCTCTTTCTTGCCCTTCTGAAAGGATAGAAGCGGAACATTGCCCTTGCCTTTACATTGAAATCGCCGGCATCGGCACCCAGGAATACAGTCCTTGCCTTGGCATCCCAGAGGAAGGTGTTTTTAACCTGGCCTTCGGCTCCTGCGTAGAGATATACTGAGTTCTGGGCTATGTTATTGATTGTCAGCTTCTCGTTCTGGAATTCAGGGGACCTGAAATGTTTCAGGTAGTCTCCTATTCCCACGTCAAGTTTGGAAACGATTGCCTCGCTGGACCAAGGCTGGAGCCTTATGAAGAGCTTGTTGTCCAGGATGTTTGTCCTGAGCGTGTCAGCACTCTCCTCCGCTATGTTGGAGACATTGTTGTAGAATGCCCTTTCTGCGGCACTTGTGAGCTTGTCCTGATAGGTCCTCTTGTATGCCGTATATTCCGTGCTGTGGCCTATGAAGGCACTTGTGATGTCCTTGTTGAGACTGTCTGGGTCGAATTTGTAGGTGGAATCCTTCTTCGCCTTCATCTTCTCTATGAAAGTGAAAGGTATTCTCAGCTGCTGGTCAAGGAAGAAGGTGTGCTTCTCCGTCTGAGATGAGGCGTTTGAGAGATTGATAGGTATCTCTCTCATCTCCATTGTTGTGTCCCTGACGAAATGCGGATCCGTGATACCTCCGTTTTCCTCCATTTTCACCACGTTCCTGATGTATCCTGTGTGCATCATGTACTTCTTGCCCACGTAGTTCACCTGGGCCACGAAGTTGTTGTTTATGGTCTTCTCGTGCATCAGGATGCCTTCTCCTCCAAATCTGTCGTAGAGGAGGGAGAAGTTCAGTGCCGGGGTGATGTTCTGGGTGGTGAAGAGGTGCAGGTTGTCGTTCTTCTCGGATCTTGTTGCGAAGAGCGTACCGAAGTATGCAAGTTCCGTGTAAGGGGTCTTGCTGTTGTAGTGAGGCAGGTTGGACGGGTTGTGTGACCATGCCTCGAAAGGCTTGTAGAAATCCACACAGCTGCTTTCGTTGCGCTTGTTCACGTTGTAATACTGAACAGGGGAGCCTGCCACACCAAGCCATGTAGCGTTCACGTCCTCCCTCTGGAAAGGAAGGTCGAAATAATGGTAGTTGTAGGTGGTATCCGGTATGCTGAATTCCATCTTGTGGAAGTCCTGGTCCACGGTCCAACTTATTATCCGCTTGTAATAGAGGGAATCCGGGATGGCAAAGGTCTCGAGTATCCTTGGAGTGTTTTCGATGATACTGTCCTTGATGGCCTGCTTTTCCTCCTTCACGACCCTGAGGGAATCCATCATGGCTATCTTGCGCTTCTCCTTCTGCTCCAGGTCGTAGGCCTTCCTTTCAGCCTTGCTCAGACCGTTGTACCAGGCAATGAAGCGCTGCTTTGCGGCGAAGGTTGAATCCGCGGCATACAGTGAGTCAAGTTTCCTCCAGTCCAGAGAGTCCTGGATTGCACGCAGTGTGTCACCCTGCTCGCGGTTCAGCTGTATGGACTTGATGAGTGAGTCTCTTGTCTGTCTGTGGGTAAGGGAGTCCACAAGGGCCACATAGAATCTGTAGCGGAACGGATCCGTGAAGCGGAGAGAATCTGGCACCTTGATGGTGTCTCTTGCGCTCAGGCGGGGGATGGTGTCGAATACATCGAGCTCTGTGCTGTCATGGCCCTTGTCCACCTGGTTCAGGCTGTCCATGGAGAACAGTTCCATCTGCTGCGACGGGTTCCTGCGCAGTCTGTATCCGTTTCTGGGGTATTTGACCGTATCGCGCACCTCAGCCACGGAAGGGACCGAGAAGGTCTCCACCGGCTCATGGTTGAACCCTATCGCCCCCACGGTGGCGATGGCCATCATGGATGCAGGGAACAATATGCGCGAGAACAGATTCATTGCAAAGATGCAAATATACTATTTTTTGCAGATGGCGTCAATCTCGACGAGCGCGCCCATTGGAAGGGCAGCTACCTGATAGCATACCCTGGCAGGCTGCTCGGACTTGAAATATGTGGCATATACGGCGTTCATCGCTGCAAAATCAGCTATGTCCTTGAGCAGGACAGTTGTTTTCACAACGTCCTCGAATCCGTATCCGGCTTCCCTGAAAATGTGTCCGAGATTGTCAAGCGACTGCTTTGTCTGAGCTTCGATTCCCTCGGCCATCTTTCCTGTGGCTCCATCGATAGGGAGCTGTCCGGAAACATAAAGGGCTCCGTTTTCCACTGCCTGTGAGTAAGGTCCCACTGCCTTTGGCGCGAAAGGGGACGCAATGATCTTCTTCATATCTTTTTATTCGGTTATATATACATCTTCTCCCGGCGCGCAGAAGAAAAACTCCTCGCGTGCGAATGTTTCCAGGGTGTCCCTGTCCGATCTCATTGTCCGTATCCTCCGGTCCAGTTCGTTGTTCTGCTCTTTGTAGAGTTCGATCTGCTTCTGCTGGCGGCTGAGAGTGTAGCCTGCCTGAATCCACCTTAGGACACTGTCCTTCTTGAGGAACATGAAAAGAGCGAAAACGACGGTTATGACAATGGCGTAGCGCATGAAACTTCTCTGCGCTACCTTGTTGCCGTCCTTTTCCTTGTTCCAAATATCTTTCAGAATACTCATAAATTTTACAAAAATAACTATTTTTGTGAAGAATCTAATTCAAATGTCAATATGAAACCAACACTTCTTGTTTTGGCTGCCGGTATGGGCAGCCGTTATGGC
Source organism: Candidatus Cryptobacteroides equifaecalis (assembly GCA_018064625.1). Lineage (GTDB taxonomy): Bacteria > Bacteroidota > Bacteroidia > Bacteroidales > UBA932 > Cryptobacteroides > Cryptobacteroides equifaecalis. Next base: position 22,926 of record JAGHUW010000186.1, read on the forward strand.
GGTCTTAAGCAGATGGACGGCCTCGGTCCTCATGAAGAGACAATCATTGATTATTCCATTTACGATGCAGTTCAGGCTGGATTCGGCAAAGTAGTATATATTGTCAGGGAGTATTTCCTTGAGCAGTTCAAGGAGACCGTTGCCCGCAAGTACAGCAATGTAAAGACTTGCGACGGAGCTCCGCTCGAGTTCGTATTCGTCACACAGGAACTAAGCAAGATCCCTGCACGCTTTACCCTCAATCCTGAGCGTCAGAAGCCTTGGGGAACAGCACATGCCGTACTCATGGCAAAGGATGTGATCAACGAGCCATTCGTCGTGATTAACGGTGACGATTTCTACGGAAAGGAGTCATTCGCCATCGCCGGTGACTGGTGCCGTGCACATGAGGCATCCAAGGGAGTTTTCGGAATCGTGGGCTTCGCCCTTGAGAATACCCTCTCGGAGAACGGAAGCGTTTCACGTGGTATCTGTTCTTACGATGCAGACAAGCACCTTACAAGCGTGGTCGAGCATCTCAACATCATCAAGGAGTCAGACGGTGTTGTACGCGGAGACAACAGCGTGAGCGGTGAGAAGGTGGAACTTGACGGAGCTGCACTCTGCTCAATGAACATGTGGTGCTTCACCCCAGACTATTTCGAGAAGTCCGGTGCAATTTTCGAGTCATTCCTTGAGGAGAACATCTCAGAGCTCAAGAAGGAATTCTATATTCCGTTTGCAATCGACTGCATGATCAAGAGCGGCGAGGGCAAGTGCGATGTTCTTGCAACCCCTTCACGCTGGTTCGGCGTAACTTATAAGGAGGATCGTCCTGCAGTTGTGGCAAAATTTGCCGAACTCGTAGAGAAGGGTATCTACCCTTCACCTCTCTATTAGTCATGAGCGCAAACAGACGTCATCCCAGGAACTGGGATTTCTTCAGCCGCTACTCCTGGTACCTGCCAGGAGTGGGCGGAATGTTCATGCTCCTCGCACTTCTTCTTGTTGGAACGGTGCTTGGCAGCCTGTTGTCCGGCATCTTCACTCTTTCCATGGGCGAGGCGGGAATGGAATATGCCATGCTGATCTCCTACCCGGTGATGTTCATCCCTCCGATGATCTACGCCGGAGTGAAGAGCAGTCATCAGAGATATAACAATGCAGGACTTAAGATAGACAGCAGCAACTTCGCTCCGCTCGGCGGGCTGCTCTGTGCTCTTGTTGTGATGGTGGGAACCGTTGCGTCCTCATTCTGCAGCGATGCGCTGATTTCCCTTCTTCCGGAAATGCCTGAGTCACTGGAGAAACTTCTGAAAAGCATGACCACCGGCACTGTGTGGGTGAATTTCCTTTGCGTCAGCATCTTCGCTCCTTTCTTCGAGGAGTGGCTCTGTCGCGGTATGGTACTGCGCGGATTGCTCGGCAACGGCATGAAGCCTGTCTGGGCCATTGTGGTGTCCGCAGTCTTCTTCGCCTTCATCCATATGAATCCATGGCAGGCCGTGCCGGCTTTCCTGCTCGGCTGCCTCTTCGGATTCGTATATTACAAGACGGGTTCTCTGAAGCTCACCATGCTGATGCACTTCACGAACAACACCTTTGCACTTGTATGCAGCCATATCCCCGGTTTCGAGGAAATGGACAGCTGGATGGATGTGCTCCCCGGCATGCAGTACTGGTGCATCTTCGGCTGCGCTCTTGCCCTGATTGCTTTGGCCTTGAAGACCCTTTGCCGCATCAAGCCTGAGAATCCTCAGGGCAACATGGACAGCGTCCCTTCTTTATTTGAGGAATAGGGCATCTGCCTCCGCAAGTTTTTCCGGAGAGCCTATGTCAATGAGTTTGAGGTCCGCAGCCACAACTCCGTAAATCGGGTGGGTGGCTGCGGCTTTCAGATAGAAGTCTATGATTGAGAACTTTTCCGGCCAGGCCTCCATCATTGGGAAGACCTCGCTGGAAATTATATGTATGCCGCAGAAGGAGTAGCGGCGGTACTTTCCCGGTTCAAAGTCATGGAATGGGGATTTTACCTCGCCGGTGCGCACGTTGGTCCAGCCCACGAGGCGCATCCCTTCGTCGAAGAGAAGGTATCTGTCCGCCTCGGTTTCCGTAAGGACGAGGGTCGCGAGGGATCCAGGGCGGTCTTTGGAGAGCAGCCATTGTATGTCCAGGTTGCTGAGTATGTCTACATTGTGAACCAGGAAGCGGCCTTTGCCGAGCAGGGGAGCGGCGCGCCTGATGCCACCACCCGTCTCCAGCGGACCGTCCGGTTCCGGGGACAGGGAGAGTTCCGTGCCGAAGTTGCCGTTCTCCTCAAGGAAGGAGGCTATCTTCTCCGCAAAGTGATGGGTGTTTACCACAAAGGGGCCGAGTCCCGCGTCCCGCAGCTTGCAGATGACCCTCTGCAGCATTGGCACGCCTCCCACTGGAACCAGAGCCTTGGGTATGCTGTCCGTAATCGGCCTTAGTCTTGTGCCGAGTCCGGCGGCGAATATCAGCGCTTTCATGCCTCCCACTCGTCAGCGACTCTGCCCAGTACCTCGCGCAGATAAGGGTAGCGTTCCATGCCCGTAGCCACTATCTCGCGGCAGCACTGCTGGGCAGGCTTCAGGCAGTCGAGGAAGATCTGCTTGCGCTCGAAGATTCCGCGGAATCCGTACGCGCCCATTTCCTGGAGCAGGCGTATGAGGGTTATGGTCTGATAGCGGGAGTAGAATTCATCCTCGGAGACCTTGCAATACTCTTGAAGTGCCTCAAGGTAAACGAGTTCCAGCTCGCGGCGCAGCTGGGCCGAGAAGTGTGTGCCGGCGTTCCAGAGGAAGGATGCCAGGTCGTATTGTACAGGGCCCCGGCGGCCTCCCTGAAAGTCTATGAAGCAAGGCTCTCCGTCCTTGATCATCACGTTGCGTGCCTGGAAGTCGCGATACATGAAGGTTTCCCCTATGCCCTGAAGAGAGTCTTCGCGCAGGCGGTCAAAGTCATCCTGGAGCTTTATCTCATTGAAATCAAGTCCGGTGAACTTCAGGAAATCGTATTTGAAATAGTTGAGGTCGAAGTTGACCATCCTTTCGTTGAAGGCCTTGTCCGGGAAGCAGAGGTTCCAGTCACAGCCCTTGCCTACCTTATACTGTACGGATGGCAAAATGGCCATGGTCTTGCGAAGCCAGCTCATTTCCTGCTCGCCGTAATTCCCGCTGGCAATTGCCGGCTTGAGCAGCTCGAACAGCTGTCCGTCTCCAAGGTCCTCCTGGATGTAGGCCATGCCGTCTTCAGATACACCGTAAACCTGAGGCGCGTGCAGTCCGTTTAAACAGAACTGCTTGTCTATCATGAGAAAAGC